>CAZGVR010000007.1:0-7719 GCA_964528945.1 uncultured Myxococcales bacterium | reverse complement strand
CTGCGCGTCCGGCCGTGGGCGGCGCGCGACTGGATCCTGGCCCCCCTCGCGTTCCTCTACTGCTGGTCGTTCCCGTACTTCGAGGGCCTGGACGACCCGAACGAGCTGGTCCGCGTTTACATGACCATAGCGATGGTGGACGACGGATCCTACGACATCGAGCCGGTCTGCCGCCGCTTCACGTGGGTGAACGACAGGAGCGTCGTGGGCAAGCGCGCGTACTCGAGCAAGGCCCCGGGTGCCTCCTTCGCCGGCGTGCCCGTTTATCTTCTGGTAAAAGGCGTGGCCCGCCTGTTCCACGCACCGGTCGAGAGGAGGACGCTCGTCTGGATGCTGAGGCTAGCGACCTGCGTCCTGCCGGCGCTCGTCTTCCTGGGGTTCTTCCGGCGCTACCTGGCCTCCCTTGGCTACTCGGCCTTCGCCACGGACCTCGTGTTCCTGGGCTATGCGCTCGGCTCTCCCGCCTTCACCTACATCCACCAGTTCGCCGGCCACGTGCCTTCCGCGCTCACGCTGTTCGGCGCGTACATGCTCCTCTCTGACGCGAGAGCCCATGGCGGATGGTCTCGGTCACGCGCTGCCGCGTTCGGCTTCCTGCTCGGGTGGACCCCGGTGTTCGAGTACCAGGCACTGGTCCCGGCCGCCGCCGTCGGGCTCGCCTTCCTGTTCGCGAGGGTCTCGCGGCGGCCCGCGCCCCTTCTCCTCGCGGCCGTGGGGGCGGCGATCCCGCTGGGGATGATGGCGCACTTCCACCTCGTCGCCTTCGGGTCGCCGCTCCGGAACGGCTATCAGTTCATCGAGAACCCTGCCTTCCAGATGATGCTCTCCGAGGGATGGCTCGGTCTCACGTACCCGCGGCTCGGCCGGCTCCTGCTGCTGCTCTTCGGCGCCGACACCGGGCTGCTCATCTTCTCGCCGTTCCTGGCGGCCGGGGCCCTCGGCTTCCTCGGAGCGCTAGCCCGGGGGGAGGATCCGGACCTGGTCTCGAAGCGCAGGCACGCGATCGTCTGGAGCGCGGCAGTGACCGTCTCGCTCCTCCTCTTCATCTCGGCGAACATCCTCTGGCGGGCGGGCTGGACCGCGGGCCCGAGGTACCTGACGGCTTTCGTGCCCTTCGCGTCGGTGCTGGCCCTCTGCGGCCTCGGCGAGGCCGAGCGGCGAGCCGGATTCCCGGTGCGCGTGCTGGCCTTCACGTCCGTGCTGCTCGCGTTCTTCGCGTCCGGGCTCTCGGGCATGGTGTACCCGCACCTGCCGGTCACCTTCCCCAACCCGATCTTCCAGCTCCTCGTTCCCATGGTACGTGACGGCTTTCTCCCGGAGAACGCCGGCCACCGGCTCCTGGGCCTTCACGGGACCTGGGGATACCTGCCGGCCGCGATCCTCGGCCTCCTGCCCTTGACCGCCCACCTCGTCGGGCTCGCGCACGAAGGCCGGGGCCACCGGGCCTCGCTCGTGGTAACCGCCGCCCTGCTCGCGCTGCTCGCGGCCCGGCCGTTCGCCCCCCTCGCCCACCGCTCGGGACTGCCGCCCTGGGGCCTGGACGATCTCGTTGCCATGTACGGGAACTGGCAGCCGATCGATGACGTGGCCTACCTGGAGAGGAACGGCTGCAAGGCAACCACGGACGTGTACTCGGTGAGGTGCCCTGACAGGGTCACCGAGGGTCGGGCTTTCATGAGGATGGGTCTGAGGTGGTTCGCGACGATCCGGTACAGGGCCGGCCTGAAGCGCTGATCCGGGCCGCTACTGCGCGATCTGCTCGTTGTAGTAGGTCCTGGACGCCGGGTCGTTCGTGATGTCGTAGATCACCTGCTTGAACTTGTCCTCGTCCCACACGAACTCCTCGAGAAGGCCGTCGTACTTCTCCTTCTTGGCGGCAGGCTCCACGGCAGCATCGTGCATGAGCTTGTAGATCTGGACGGCCCTGTCGATGTCCTCCTTCGCCACGGCCATCTGCGGCGTCTCCGCGGCCGGCGCGGGAGGCTTGACCGCCTCGGGCGGCGGCGCGGGCTCGACCGGCTTGACCTCCTCGACCGGAGCGACGGGCTCCGGGGCCTTCTTCTTGAGCATGTCGCATCCGGCGACCGCCAGGACGACGATCGCCAGTCCGAGAATCATGGTCAGGTGCTTCATGGTCTTCATCTCCTCGCTGTCCGGGTGCTTCGGGCTACTGCGCCTTGAGGGCGCCCTTCTTCTTCCCCTTGCCGGCGTCTGTCGCCGTTGCCTCGAGCTTCTTGCCCTCGCCAGCCGGCACGACCGGAGCGGCGATCTTGGGCTCGAGCTTGACCGCAACGGGCGGAGGCCCGTCCAGCGGCTTCGCCTTCACCACGGGGTGCGCCTTTTCCTTCTTCGGCTTCTTCTCCCATTCCCCGGTCACGCAGGCTATGAGAGCGTCGTCCTTGAGCCCCTTGTCGACGCAATCCTTGACCACGTCGCCGAGGCCCTCGTCGCTCTTGCCGGCCTCTGCCTGCGTCTTGAAGTGCATGCCGATGGCCTTCGCGGGCTTGCCCTTCACGAGGGCCAGCTTCATGGAGTTGTACGCCTTCTGGATCTCCGTCTCGGTGGAGCCGGCGTTCGCAGCGCCCTCGACCGTGGTGGGCACCTCGGTCAGCTCGGTGAGGTCCTCGATCTCGATCTCGACGGTCACGGTGACCTTGGCCTTCTTGTCACCGGCAAGGGCCGGCGACGCGGCCAGGATGATCGCCGCGACGGCTAGCATGTGGAATCTCTTCATCTTTCCTCCTTTTAGAGCTTGCGGCTCTTTCGTTTCGTCGGTGCGTACTTCCCCGATAGACAGTGAGGAAGTCTTGCACCTTTGTCGTACCGATGCAACGGCATTTTGACCTGACCCCTGCGGCTTCGATTCAAGCAGTCGCACGTCCGGCGAGCACCAGCATGGCGTCACCGTACGAGTAGAACCTGTAGCGTTCACGCACGGCCTCGGCATAGGCGCGGAGCACCGGATCCCTGCCCGCGAGCGCCATGACCAGGGCCAGGAGCGTGGATCTCGGCAGGTGGAAGTTCGTGACCAGGTGGTCCACGGCCTTGAAATCGTGGCCGGGCTGGATGAAGGCGTCTGCCTCGCCCTCCCATGGAACCAGGGACGGGTGCCGCCCTGCAACGGACTCGAGCGCCCTGACCACGGTCGTTCCGACCGCCACCAGGGCCCTGCCCTCCCGCCGGCCCGCCTCGATCTCCCGCGCGGCCGTTTCCGTGATCCTCACCCACTCCCCGTGCATCGCGTGATCCTCGAGGAGTGGCGTTCGCACCGGGCGGAACGTGCCCGGGCCGACGTGGAGGGTGATCCTGTGCACGGGGTGGCCGGCCTCACGGGTCCTGTCGAGGAGGGTGGGCGTGAAGTGGAGCCCGGCAGTGGGCGCGGCCGCGCTCCCTTCCACGTCCGCGAACACCGTCTGGTAGCGCTCCGCGTCCTCTGGCCCGGACGAACGCCTGATGTAGGGCGGGAGCGGGACCGAGCCGTCCCTCTCGATGGCGTCGGCCACGCTCCCCGAGCGAGGTTCGAGGTCCACCAGGAAGAGGGGCTCGCCTGGCGTTTCCTCCCGCCCGGCGATCAGGATCGACAAGGACGGCGTCTCGAGCCGTGCCCCCGCCCGCACCCGTCCCCCGGCCCCCACGAGGGCGAGCCAGCGCTCGCCCTGTCCTTGCGGCCCCACCCGCCGGACCAGGAGCACCTCGGCCCTGCCGCCGCCCGCCCGCCTGCAGGCGAGCCGTGCCCGGAACACGCGGGAGTCGTTCACGACCAGCATCGAGCGCTCGGGCAGCAGGTCGGGCAGATCGCTGAAGCGGTGGTGCGATATCGCACCCGTACGCGCGTGCAGGCAGAGGAGCCGCGATGCGTCCCTGTCATGCAGGGGAGCCTGGGCCACGAGCTCGGGCGGGAGATCGTAGTCGAGCTCGTCGATCCTCATCTGCCTGCGATGTCCGGATCGAGCCCGAGGGCGGTCCGGAAGGCGGCCTCTGCCTCGGTCATCATGCCCATCGCCTTCAGGGCGATGCCCAGGTTGAGCCACGCGCGCGCCAGGCGCCGATCCCTCTCCGTGGCCTCGATGTGGGCCTCGGCCGCCCTCGCCCACAGGCCCTGGGCCGCGAGGGCTATCCCGAGATCGGTCCATGCCCCGGCCTGGTCCGGCTCGATGTAGAGGGAGCGCCCGATGGCGTTGCCCGCGGAGGCGTACTCCTTCTCCTCCAGCAGCGCGAGGCCGAGGTCGTACCATGGGGCAGCCCAGAAGGGATCGCTCGAGGCCGCCGACCGGAACGATTCCCCGGCCGCCTTCCAGTCCTTGAGCCGGGCCAGGGCGCGGCCCCGGCCGAACAGGGCGACCGGATCCCTGGGCTCGAGGCCGACCGCGCGATCCATGCAATCCAGCGCGCGGTGGGGCTCCCCCAGCGAGAGCAGGGCCTCGCCCAGGTTGGACCAGCCCCTAGCGGATCCGGGATCGAGCCGTACCGCCTCCTCGAGGGTCTCCACGGCTGCGAGCGGATCGCCCGCTCGCTCGAGCGCGTTCCCGAGGTTGATCATGGCCAGGACGTTGCGGTGATCCAGCTCCAGCACCCGTCTCTGGGCCTCGGCGGCCTCGTCCCAGTCGCCCGCGAGCGCGTGCGCCAGCCCGAGCTGGAACCAGGGACGCGGATCCCGAGGCAGTCGCGAGGACGCATCCTCGAGGATCCGGATCGCGGACGCCGGATCGCGGAGCCCGACCAGGGCCGTGCCTGCGGCGAGGAGCGTCTTGCCGTCGTCTCCGAACCTGGCCGCGACCGCGAGATTGTACTCGCGCGCGGCATCGACCTCCTTCACGTAACGCTCCAGCTTCGTGGACCACGGGGCTTCGGCAAGGGCCCGGTCCTCCTGGCCGCGCAGCAGGAAGCCCTCCGCGTTCCGATAGTGCGCCAGCTCGTCCATCAGATCCGGCGGCGAAGGCGATCCGGGCTCCGGCCTCCCGGCGTCCGAGGGTGGCCCTGCCACCTGCGAGAGGGTCTGAGGGCCCATGCGCGGGCCACGTGAGTAGGCGGTCGCGTAAGGCGTCAATGGGCGGTCGTCGGTGTTCACGGGCAGGTCGGCGGTCCAGCGCAGCAGCGGGACCTGGCCCGCGACGTAGCAGTCGATCACCGCGGCCGTGGAGTCGAGACCCCACCTGGCCATGTCCATCCTGACCGCAGGGTCCTCCATCCGGGCCTCGATCCTGTCGGGATCGGCGATCACGGGTCCGTCGCGTCCGCCCACCAGCAGGGCGTAGCCCGTGAACCCTATCCTGTCGTACCCCACGTTCGCCCACAGGGATCCTCCCTGGAAGGTCCCGAGGAACGTGCCGACCAGGATGCGGAACTCGTCCTCGCTCATCCCGTGCATGGGGACCCACTGCACGAGGATGCCGCCCGGCGCCAGACGCTCCATGGCGAGCGCGTAGAACTCGCGCGTGTAGAGGATCCAGGAGTCCACCGCGCGCGGATGAGTCGAGTCGACCGTGATTATGTCGTAATTCCTGCCGGTGGCGAGGAGGTGGTTGCGTCCGTCCTCGATAAGCACCTCGACCCTCGGGTTCGACGCCACGGATCCGTTGAGGTCGTCGAAGTAGGCGGCCGCGTCGAGCACCCGCGCCTCGAGATCCACGACGGTCACCTCGATCCCCGGGTGCGTGGCGACCGCTCCCGCGGTCAGCCCGCCGCCGTAGCAGATCACGAGGGCCGAGCGGGGATCCTCGTGGAGCAGAGGCCCCAGGTGGCCCAGCAGCGAGAAGGACTGGTCGTGGACGTACCTTGACGTCACCTCCCCCACAGCATTCACGTACAGTTGCCGGACCCCGTCCACGCGGTCGCGGGTCACCGTCACGGTCCCGGTGCGCCCCTCGGCATGGAAGAGGACCTCCTGGACGGGTCCTCCCACCATGACCTCGACGAGCCGCTCGACGGACCTTTGCGGAAGCAGCAGCGCGGACGCCGCCACCGCCGCGATGGACGCGGCAGCCAGGATCCTCCACGCCCTGCCGGCCGCGTGCCGTGCCGCGATCATGGCCGCCGGCACCGTGGCGAGGGCCGCGGCCGCGAGGAGCGCCCCCGCGATCCCGAGCCATCCGACGATCCCGATCGACGGCAGCAGCCCTCCCGCGACGCAGCCCAGCGCGTTCCAGGCTGCGATCCGCCCGACCTCCCGGCCAGTGGATTCGGGCCTCGGGTCCACGGCGGTGCAGGCGAGCGGGAAGACGGCGCCGGCCAGCGCCGCAGGGACGAGGGCCGCCCCGAGCGAGAGGGCGAGGGGGTGGAGCAGGGCAATGGCCGGGCGCGACCCCATCTCCGCGGCCGCGAGGAGGCCCAGCGGGTCCGGCCCCAGGAGAGTCACCAGCAGGCAGGTCAGGTGGAAGAAGGCGATGGCAGCGGCAGCGGCAGCGGCGAGCAGCGCGGCCGCGGCTGCGAGTGGGCTCACCGGGCGACGCGCCACCACCCCGGCGAGGATCCCCCCGATCGCCAGGCCCGCGATCGCCGCGACGAGCATGAAGGCGAAGCCGTACGTGTCGTGCCCCAGGATCAGGACGAGCAGCCTGCTCCATATCCGCTCGAGGAAGAGGACGAGCGCCCCGGACGAGAAGGCGAGGACCGCCGCCCATGACCGAGTGTCGCGGCCAGTCGTGGACGCGGCCGCCTGGGCGCCGGGTCCGCCCACGGGCGCCCTGTCGATTCGCGACGCCGCCATGGCGAAGACCGCGGCACCCATGTTCAGCGAGGCGGCCAGGGCGGATCCCCTGTGCAGCCCCAGTGCCGGCACCAGCCACATGCCGGCCGACGCTGCTCCCAGGCATCCCCCGGCCGTGTTGGCGAGGTAGAGCCAGCCCACGATTCTCCCTGCGTCCCCTGGACGCCTGGCGAGCCGCCGCGCGACGAGGGGGAGGGTGGCGCCCATCATTGCCGCCGGCACGCAGACGATCGAGCCTGCCAGGGCGAGGCGAATCGCCCAGCCTGCGACCGGGCCCGATCCCCCGAGGATCGAGGCCGATGCCGCCGGAAGGACGCGCATGGCGAGGGCCGGCACCGCGAACGCGGCTCCCGCGAGCCCAAGCTCCGCCGCCACGAAGGCGAGCAGCGGGTCGCGGATCCGGTCGCCCAGGCGACCGGCCGCGAACGAGCCCAGGCCCATCGCGCCCATGAACGCGACAAGGATCGCCGCGGAGGCGTCGGAGCTGTTCCCGAGCGCGGGAACCAGGGCCCGGCTCCACAGGACCTCGTAGGCGAGGGCTGCAAATCCGGACAGGACGCTGGCCCCGACCACGAGAGCCGCCGACGTGCGTGGCCCCAGAGAAGCAGCTCCCTTCACGAGCGCCGCATGTTATCCCAGGCCGTGCTACAATGCCAGGCATGTCGGAGCCAGGGGACGACGGGACCTCTGGACGGTCGGCGGCCGGCGGCAGCACGTTGGCTTCGCCTCCCGAGGGCACGGGCTCGCGCACGGCGACCGCGGGCCAGGACCGGCTCCCGCCCTTCGATCGGGTCTCCTGCGTTCCCGCGCTCGACCAGAGGAACTGCCCTAGGTGCGAGCACGAGGTGGAGCCCGACTCGCGGTTCTGCCGCCGCTGCGGCGCCAGCCTCGATCTCGGCGATCCGCAGCCCGTCTCGGGATCCGACCCTCTCGTTGGCAGGGTGATCGCCGACCGGTACCGGATCCAGAAGCTCGTGGGACGCGGAGGCATGGGCGTGGTCTACCGCGGCGAG
>CAZGVR010000006.1:0-20668 GCA_964528945.1 uncultured Myxococcales bacterium | reverse complement strand
CACGAGGCCTGAGGAGGCGGGGTGTCGGACGCGGACGTCAGCGTACCGGATTTCCTCCCCATCGTAATCGTCGTCGCATGCACGATGGTCGCCGGGATCCTGCTGAACGCCGGCGTCTGGTTCGTGGTCATCAAGCTGATGCGCGGGCTCGTGAGGCACCTCGGCGTCCCCCTCTTCCTGGCGGTCCGGCAGCTCGGCTGGAAGCGCTCGGGCAACGTTTCTGCAACGGCCATGGGCGGCTTCTGGGAGGATCTCAAGCGGAAGATCCTGGGCACCAAGAGCCACGTGGTCATGGACAGGCCCGGAGGGGTGATCGAGGACGTCGACGGGATCGTGACGCGGGTGCGCGCGGTGGACGGGGTCGTCGGCGTCTCGCCCTACGTGCAGGGCGAGGTCATGATCCGCTCGGCCATCAACATCGGCGGCGCTGTCCTGAGGGGGATCGATCCGGCCTCGATCGGCAAGGTCTCGAACCTCGGGGACACCATAGAGAAGGGCAAGCTCGACTACCTCGAGAGGCCGGACAGGATCCTGCCGGAGAGCATCTTCGGCCGCGGCTGGCGGCTGGACCCGGGCGGCGGGGAGGACGCCGTGGACAGGGACCGGGAGAGGGGCGAGGACGACCGGGAGCGCAACGAGACAAAGTCGCTGCTCGCGTCGATCGGCGAGGCCGAGGACGAGGCCGCTGCAGGCGGCAAGCCCGGGGGCGAGGGGAAGAAGGTGCAAGGCCCGGTCCTGCCTGGCCTGATCATAGGCAGGGAGATGGCCAAGAACCTGAACCTCTACGTGGGGGACGAGGTCAAGCTGATCGCCCCGCTCGGGGAGCTGGGCCCGACCGGGCCCATGCCCAAGAGCCGGCCCTACCGCGTGGCCGCGGTCTTCTTCTCGGGCATGTACGAGTACGACGCCAAGAACGCGTACGTGACCCTCGAATCCGGTCGCAAGTTCCTGGGCATCCCGAGCGGGGTCACGGGGATCGAGATCAAGGTGAAGGATCCGGACCGCGTGGAGGTCGTGGCCGCCGCCATTTCCCGGGCAGTGAAGCCGGGCGGCGAGGGCGTGCGGGTCCGCCACTGGAAGGAGCTGAACAGGAGCCTGTTCTCGGCCCTGTTCCTCGAGAAGATCGGCATGTTCATCATGCTGAGCGTGATAGTCCTGATCGCGTACCTGATCATCGTGACCACCCTCTACATGATGGTCATGGAGAAGACGCGCGACATCGCGGTCCTGAAGACGCTGGGGTGCAGCGACTCGTCCATCTACAGGATCTTCCAGATAGAGGGGCTGGTGCTCGGCCTTAGCGGGACCCTGACAGGAGTCCTCCTGGGCGTGGCCCAGACCCTCGGCCTGGAGAGGTTCGGGGTGCCGCTCGACCCTGAGGTGCACTACATAAGCACCCTGCCGGTCCAGATGAAGGCCTCGGAGGTCGTGGTCGTGGCGCTCGCTTCCCTGGTCATGTGCCTGCTCATCACCATCCTCCCGGCGAGGAGGGCGAGCCGCCTCACCGTCGTGGGCGGGCTGAGGTTCAAGTGAAGGAGGGGAGCTAGACATGCCGCTCCTGGAGATACGCAAGCTCAGGAAGACCTTCCAGCACGGGAGGACGCCCATCGACGTGCTGCGCGGGATCGATCTCGACGTGGCCGAGGGCGAGATGATCTCGATCATGGGCCCCTCCGGCGTGGGCAAGTCGACCTTCCTCCACGTTGTGGGAACCCTCGATTCCCCTTCCTCCGGATCCATCCGTTTCGACGGACGCGAAGTTACGAGCATGAAGGGGAGGGATCTGGCAAGGTTCCGCAACAGGACCATCGGCTTCGTGTTCCAGTTCCACCACCTGCTCCAGGAGTTCTCGGCGCTGGAGAACACGATACTCCCGGGACTCATCGGCGGAATACCGCGCAGGAGGCTCCTCGAGCGTGGCAAGGCCCTGCTGGACCAGGTAGGGCTCACGCACAGGCTCACGCACAGGCCTGGCGAGCTGAGCGGCGGGGAGCAGCAGCGCGTCGCGCTCGCCCGCGCTCTCGTCATGGAGCCCAAGCTCGTGCTCGCGGACGAGCCCACCGGCAACCTGGACAGCGCCACGAGCGGCCCGATCCACGACCTCATATTCCAGCTCAACGAGTCGCACCGCACCACGATGATCCTGGTCACGCACAACCCGGACCTGGCCCAGCGCATGCCACGGCACCTCCAGATGACGGATGGCCTCATATCCGAGGCGCCCGGCGGAGGCGGCGCGGCCTAGGGCCAGCGCAGCTTCAGGGTCGGGCGGCCGCCAAAACGGATGGACCACCGGGTCCACTTCCGTTAACCTCTCCGTTCATGAGGCCCAGGAGTCTACCGCACCATGGAGTGCTCGAGTTCCTCTCCCTCTTTCTCCCCTGCATCCTGGCGAATCAGGGCACCGCACGGGCCGGCGGCTACGAGTACGAGGTCCAGGGCGTGGACACCGTGGGACGCTCCGGGGCCAACGTGGCCCACGTGAGCGATCCTTCCGCGCTCTATCTCAACGTGGCAGGCATCGGCAAGTCCGACGACGTCCAGGTCATCATCGACTCGAACTTCGTGGATCTGGACCTCGGGGTGAAGCTGGGAGGCGGGAGTCAGGTCAGCGCGTGGCAGGTGGGCGGCGTGGACTACCCGTACATGTACGTGGAGAACAAGGACGAAATCTTCCCGGGCCCGATGATCGCCGGGTCGTTCGGCGTGCCCAGGGCGCCGGGCCTGGTGCTGGCGCTGGGAGTGTTCGGGCCTGCGGCCGTCGGGAACTACACCTACGACATGATGAAGACCGTGGAGACTCCCTCGGGCCCGGCCGAGGTCCCGGGCCCGCAGCGGTACGACCTGGTCCGCGAGGAGGTCCTCTTCTTCTGGCCCACGATCGCGGCGGCCTACCGCATCACGCCGAAGCTCGTCATCGGCGCGGGCTTCCAGTGGGGCATCCTGGACTTCACCTACGAGACCGTGGGATCCATGGCCGTGGTCAGGAACACGCAGTCGTACCAGAGCGACTTCATCTCCAAGGTGCGTGCCAAGGACTGGTTCGTCCCGGCCGGCCTGCTCGGGGTCACCTGGCAGCCGCTGGACTGGCTCGAGGCCGGTCTCAGCCTGAGGCTTTCGGGGAACGTGGATGCCAAGGCCTCGAAGAAGGACATCGTCATCACCATGGATCCGTGGGGCGACGATCCCATTCGCAGCAACGATCCCACGCTGACGTGGATGGACGATCCGGATTCCTCGTTCAGCCGCCCTCACGGCAGGGTGTGGTTCGCGTGGCCTACGCTCAAGCTGAGAGCCGGAGTCAGGTTCGCGCTTCCGCGCAAGGACGCGCCGGCCTCGCCTGCGGGCGGGCCGCTCCTGCCGGCGCACGTGAGGGAGTGGTTCGACGTCGAGCTCGACGTGTTCTTCGAGACCAGCGGCCAGGTCGACAAGATGTGGATGAAGGTGGAGGGCCAGGCCCCGAACGGCCGCCTGGAAGGGCAGGCCGTATCCTTGAACCCCGCGAGCGACGGCAAGTTCGCGATCGAGCGCGGCTGGAAGCACTGCGTGTCGCTCAGGCTCGGCGGCGACGTGAACCTCTGGAAGGGAAGGATCTCGCTGGCATGGGGAGGCTTCTGGGATCTCGGCGCCGCGCCGAAAGCCTACACGCGCCTCGACTACATGGCCTTCGACCGCTTCGGAGTCTCCGTGGGGGCCATCTTCAGGCTGTGGAAGCTGGAGTTCAAGTTCGCGTACATGCACATCTTCTACCCCGACCGGGTCGTCACGAACGGGGACGTGCACCACCTCCAGGGAACCGGCCTCAACGAGGGCTCGGTGATCAACAACGGGACCTACAGCGTTGCGATCGACATCTTCTCTGCGGGGATCGCGGGGAGGTTCTGATGGAGGGCCGCCGGGGAGCCCTCGCCTGGTACTCGGTCCACGTGCGGTCGAACTTCGAGAGGAAGGTCTCGTCGATCCTCGGCGATCGTCTCGGCTGCGAGACGTGGATCCCGACGTACACGGCCCGGTCGGTCCGCAGGGGCGTCACGAGGGACGTGGACAGGCCGCTCTTCCCGGGATATCTCTTCATGCATGACACCCTCGCGCGCGAGCGGCGAATCGAGGTCTCGAGGGTGACCGGGGTCGTGGGCATCCTCGGGGTTCGCGGCCGCCCAATCCCGGTCGAGGACGGGATCATGGAGTCCTTGAGGATACTCGCGAGCCGGCCCGACCACGTGAAGCCCCACCCATTCCTCAGGGAAGGCGCCCGGGTCGTCGTGATCGCAGGCCCGTTCGCCGGGGCCCGGGGGGTCCTCGTTCGCGGTCGCGGCCGCAAGCCCAGGCTCGTGGTCTCGCTTCACCTGCTCGGCCGGAGCGTCGGGGTGGATCTCGATCCCCTGGACGTGACGCCCGACATCTGATCCGGAAGGTGCCGAGATGGAACCGCTCTACATGGGACTCCTGGCCGCCGTGGTCGCGGCCATCGTCATCACGCTCTTCGTGCTCTCGCGACGGGCATCCAGGGCTCGCCCCCAGCCGCCGCCGAAGCCACGGGCCGCTGCCGAGCGCGAGCCCGAGGAGGAGGTACCTGCAGCCGCACAGGCCGAAGAGGAGGGCGAGGCCGAGGAGCCTGGACCCGGCGAGGAGGAGGAGGGAGGGGAAGCAGAGGAGGAGGAGGAGAAGGAGCGCAAGGAACGGGAGAAGCGCGAGCGCGAGAAGGCAGAGCGCGAGAGGGCCGAGCGCGCCAAGGCCGAGCGCGCCGCGGCCGCGAGGGCCGCAGCCGCGAGGGCCGCCGCGGAGAAGGCCGCCGCGGAGAAGGCCGCCGCGGAGAAGGCCGCCGCCGAGAAGGCTGCCGAGCAGGAGCGCATCAGGTCGATCCGCAAGGGACTGAAGGCCACCCGGGGAGGCTTCGTGAAGCGGCTCAAGGCCCTGTTCGGCTCGAGGCCCGAGCTCGACGCGAGCCTGATCGAGCGCATCGAGGAGGTCTTCATCACGGCCGACGTCGGCGCGAAGACGGCCCAGAAGTTCATCGCGCGGATGCAGGAGAAGCTGGACAGGGACGCCGTCCACGATCCGAAGCGCGTGTGGGAGTTCTTGAGGGGCGAGGCGCGGGCAATCCTCACCACGCAGGACACCGCTCCCTGTGCCGGGCAGGGACCGCACACCATCCTGGTCCTGGGCGTGAACGGCGTGGGCAAGACCACGACGATCGGGAAGCTGGCCGCCCGGTACGCAGGCATGGGCAGGAAGGTCATCCTGGGTGCGGGCGACACCTTCAGGGCGGCCGCGACCGAGCAGCTCGAGGTCTGGGGCGTGAGGGTCGGGTGCCCGGTCGTGAAGGGCAAGGACGGCGCGGATCCGTCATCGGTGATATTCGACGCCTTGAAGAGGGCGGCCGACGAGGCCTACGACGTGGCCATCCTCGACACGGCCGGAAGGCTGCACACGAAGGTTCCCCTGATGGAGGAGCTGAAAAAGGTGAGGCGGGTCATGGGAAAGGCCATTGCCGGTGCCCCGCACGAGACCCTGCTCGTCATGGACGCCACGACCGGACAGAACGGCCTGTCGCAGGCCCGGTCCTTCCTCGAGGCGCTGGAAGTGAACGGCATCGTCCTGACCAAGCTCGACGGGACTGCCAAGGGAGGCGTGCTCCTGGGAATCGCGAGCGAGCTCGGAATCCCCGTGAGGTACATCGGGGTCGGAGAGGGCATCGAGGATCTTCGAGAATTCGATCCGGAGGAGTTCGTTGCCGCGCTTTTCGACGACATCGACGAGGACGAGGCTGCGGCCTGATGCTCGTCCGGATGACTTTTTCACCCGGAACCGGTGTTCGGGCTACATGAAGACATGGCCCCTCAGGCGGGCGGCGCGCGTTTCTTTTAAGAGGTTGATTTTTCGTCGGGTGTCATGTTAATCTGCTTCCCGATTTTCGTTTGTGCATCGCAACTTACGGAATACAGGCTAGAAATCAGCGAGGGCAGAATGGCGATTCGGACAGCCGCAAGGACTCTCGTGAGAGGCTCCGGTGCACCGTGTCTCCTCACGGCTGCGCTGACCCTCCTCGCGGGCCATGTACTGGCCCAGGAGGAGGACATGTCCTTCTCGACCGATGAGTCGGAGGGTGGGGTCTACGAGACCGGCGAGGGGACCGAGGAGGGAACCGCCCCTACCGGGGGCGGGAGCGTCTTCGACACGGCGCTGGCCCCCAACGTCCTCGACGAGACCGAGGGTAGCGGGGAAGTGGCCATCGAGACGCCGAAGACCAAGCCCGAGATCTGGGCGGTCCAGCGAGTGTGGGCGAAGAAGGACGGGCGCTTCGAGCTGTTCCCCTCTTGGGGGATCAGCATGAACGACCCGTACGTGTCCCACCAGGCCGCTTCCCTCTCGGCCAGCTACTACATCACCGAGGTGCTCGCCATAGGCCTGAACTTCCTGTGGTACGGCGAGCTGAACAACGACAAGGACCTCAACTTCCAGATCACCCGATCCTTCAGGGTGCTCATCCCGATCAACGAGTACCTGCTCGGGTGGAACCTGAACTTCTCCTACACGCCCCTCTACGGGAAGTTCTCGGTGTTCAGGAAGTTCATCTTCAACTGGGACGTGTGGATAACCGGCGGAGTCGGAATGCTGTGGACCAGGCCGATCCCGGTCATCGACGTGGAGTACAGGAAGTTCGACTGGGGCTGGCGCTTCGCCGGCAACCTCGGCATCGGCATCCGCATCTTCCTCACGCGGTACCTGGCGATCGCCACCGAGCTCAGGGACTACATGTACATGGAGGAGCTCGAGAACACCCACGTCGCGACCACCGAGGCCGAGCGCAGGGACAAGAAGAACTGGCTCGGCGGCTCGCAGTTCACGAACAACGTCATGTGGCAGTTCGGGCTCTGCTTCTACTTCCCGTTCGACGTGACGTACAAGTACGAGAAGTGACGTGGAGGTGGAGACCATGCGCAGGAACTTCTCCATAGCGACATCAGCGGCCCTCGCGCTCGTGCTCGTGCTCGCCGAGGCGCGCGAGGCCATGGCCCAGGAGATCATCCTCGAGGGGCCCCTCGTCGGGCAGCCCGCCGTCCGGGAGCTCAAGCTGCTCCGCAAGGGGAGGCTCAGCCTCGCGCCCAACATCGGGTTCACGCTGGTCGACGACTTCAGGCGGAACATCATCCTCGGGGCGCGGCTCGAGTACAACATCCTGGACTGGCTCTCGATCGGCGTGTGGGGAGGCTACTCCCTCGGCGTGGAGACGACGCTGACCAAGGACATCAAGAAGAAGGCCAACTCCAACATCATGAACCTCCCGGAGAGGAACCGGGTGGGGACGCAGATCGGCAAGCTGAACTGGCTCACGACCCTTCAGTTCAACATCATCCCGTTCCGCGGGAAGATGGCCCTGTTCTCGAAGCTGTTCCTAGCGGCGGACATCTACATTTTCGTGGGCGCGGGCGTCGCCGGCATCGAGGATCGCGGCTACTCCGCGGACCAGGAGGCCTACGAGAACTGGCAGCGGAACGGGCCCGTGGATCCAGCCCTCAGGATCGACTCGGGCACGGGCCAGCCGGTCATCACCTGCTGGGACACGAACCCGAACGACGGCAAGGCGGACGACTTCGGCCTCTGCATGAACATGAAGCAGCGCGTGGCGTTCGTGCCCACCTTCGGCCTCGGCGTCACCATGTTCATCAAGGAGTGGATGTCGCTGAACATCGAGTACCGGGCGATCCCCTTCCAGATGAACAAGTCAGGTACGGACGAGATCGGCCTGAACAAGAAGGGAAAGTACTACAACGGGAGCGGCTCCAAGAAGAAGTTCGACTTCCCCAACCACGTCATCAACGCGGACGACCGGATCTGGTACTTCAACCATTCGCTCCAGATCTCGTACGCCTTCTACTTCAACTTCGGCGGCCCCGGGGTCTTCAAGGCCTCGATCACCGACTGATCGGCATCGCCCCGGCCCGGGGCATTCTAAGGTGCGCGCGGCGGGCGGCGCCTGATCACGCCCTGCTTGTCCACGCTCATGTCCGGGCCCAGAAGATCCTCGAACTGCTTCCTGGAAGGGAACCCCTTGATGGAAATCGCCCTATCGATGAAGCCGTCGATGACGAGGTCGCGGATGCGGTTGGACTGCTCGCCGAGCGCCACCTCGAGGAGCCGGTCGCGCGTTAGGTCCGGTTCCTGCCTGAGGAGGGACTGGACCGTCTGGTACCTTACCTCCTCGTCGACGTCGGCGAGGAACTTGAGGAGCACCGTGGCGACACGCTCGCTCCGCCAGGAGCCAAGGGCGTCTATGATCTGGATCTTGCGCTGCGGGTTCTTCTCGTACTCCGTGTCGAAGCCCTCGATGATCCCGAGGAGGGTCGCTAGGACCTCTTCCTCGGCCGCGAGATCGTGGTACATGGCCAGCTGCCACTGGATCGAGTTGGAGGTCCGGATCGATTCCACAAGGTGGGGCACGACCGACTTCCCTCGCGCGGGCAGGGCTTCCTGCACGTGCTCCTTCCCGCGCTCGTCGGTGGTGAGAGGCTCGACGTAGAAGGTCAACCGCTTGACGAGGGCCTTGATGGCGGGCTCGCTGCCGTCCTCCTTCAGGGCGTAGAGGGCGGCGAGCCGCTCGTCCGCCTGCGTGAACTTGTTGTGGGCCTTCCTTATCTTGCGTGCCAGCGACCAGGAAACCTCTCCCTGGCCCTCGGGGCCCTTCTTCTTGAAGAGGTCGAGGAGGCCCATGTCAGGCGATGTGGACGGGCTTGTAGTTTATCTTGTTTCCCTGGACCTGGAGCACGAAGCGCACCATGCGGCCCGGCTGCTTCTCGAGGATCTTGCGCTCCGTCTCCCGGAGCTTGGCGCAGAACTGGTCGAACGGGACCGAGGCGGGATCCTCCCCGAGTTGCTGCTTGGCGCGCTGGAACTCGACGTAGAGACGCTTGAAGTACTGGTCCTCGGGCTCCGCGGCGAGCGCCTCGGGCGTGGGCTCGCCCGCGCTGGACAGGGCCATGAACTCCTCCTCGGTCGTCGCCCTGGGCCGTCCCGGCGCGGCCGCGCCACCGGGCCCTGCCTCCTCCTCGTCCTCCATGAGGCTGTCCAGCATCTGGTTCACCAGGTAGCTCAGCCCGCCGACCTCCGAGCTCTTGAGCTCCCAGCGGTGCTCCCAGTTGCCCTCGATCACGGTCCGGACCTCGGCCTCGAGCTGCTCGATCGGCCTGAGCACGCTCGCCGATACCATCAGGCCGAGCATGACGACGAGGATCGCGGCCACTGCCGTTCCGATCGCGATGACCCAGAGGAACTTGAGCGGGGCTTTGGCGTCCGACTGGTCGCGAAGCGTCACGTAGACGAGATCTCCGGCGCCGAACTGCCACGTCTCCCTGATGGACGAGACCTTCGTCAGGTATGGCGTCCCGGCGACCTCGGTCATGAACGAGGAGGACGTCTCGCCCTTGGCCACCAGCGCCTGGACCCAGGTCATCTCCTTCACGATGTCGCCCGTGCCCGAGCCCTGGACGCCGGCCGGGTTGACGCGCCTGATGGCCGCGTCTATGCCCTTCTCGCCTTCCTCCTGCTCGTCGAAGCTCGAGCTGTAGACCTTGTAGAACTCCTTGCCGTCCTCGCCCTTCACCCTGTACAGGATGGCCGCTTCGCTGCCGCTGGAGTGCTTCTGGAACTTCATGAGCCCGGTGTCGATGTCGAACCCCACGAACAGGGATCCGATCAGCTTGCCCTTCCTGTAGACCGGGGCGGCCGCCGCGAGCAGGAGCCGCGTCTCGTGGACGCCTGGCTTAGTCACCTTTCCCGAGGCGTCCACCTCGTCGGGCGCTATGACCTCCTTGTACTTGACCACGTCCCAGCGCGGGCGACCGTTCAGCGCCCAGCGGATAAGGGGGTACTCCTTGTCCCACTTCTCGCCGACCAGCTCCCTCGGGTTCGCGTCCCTGGCGATGACCGTGCCCTCCAGCGTCGTCAGTACGAGGATCTTGGGCTTGCGGAACCACGGCTCGAAGTCGCCGAATTCCTCTGACGAGAACTTGTCGCAGACCATGTAGGCGCGGTCGTGCAGGACATCGGCCGCCTTCCGCGTGACCTCGTCCCTCGCCTTCTTGGCTGCCTCGAGGGCCGCGCCATCGCCGCTGGACTGGGCCTGCAGGAAGGCGGTTTCGGTGTCGGCCATCTTGACCTGGATCTCGTCGGGCAGCTCCCAGACGTTCTCGGTCTCGTCGCGGGTCGCCAGCTGATCGGCCTTCATCATGAGGGTGTAGCCGTGGACCCTGAAGAGGTCGTCGACCGCGCTAGACGCGCTCCCGAGCCGGCTCTCCTCGTGGGTGGATATGTCCTTCGTCAGCATGAACTTGATCAGGATCTGGCAGGCGAAGCCCAGCAGGGCGACGATCACCAGGTTGGTCAGGATCACCTTTGCTCGCATCGAGAGCCTCCCCTTGCCAGCGCCGGGGCATTGTTGTATGGCCCGAAATCAGGATTCGGCTGTTTTATCAATTCCGCCGGATCCTGACAAGATGCAGCAGGAAATCGACGCCTTCCAGGCACGGCTGGGATATCGCTTCAGGGATGCGGGGATCCTGAGGAAGGCGCTCTGCCATGGCTCCTACCACAACGAGCACCCGGAGGTCCCCTCGAACGAGAGGATGGAGTTCCTGGGCGACTCTGTGCTCGGGTTCGTCGTCTCGGATCTGCTGTACCGGCGCTACCCCGACCTGCCAGAGGGCCCTCTCACGGCGCGCAAGGCCCTGGTCGTGGGCAGGACCAATCTCGCGGTCGTCTCCAGGCGGCTCGATCTGGCCACGTACCTCCTGCTGGGGCAGGGCGAGCGCAAGGAGCCCACGAGCTCGATGCTGGCCGACGCGCTGGAGGCGGTCATCGCCGGGGTGTACCTGGACGGCGGCGTCCGCGAGGTTCGCGCCGTGGTCAAGAGGCTCTTCGGGGAGGCGATCAGCGAACGCGACGAGGATCTGCCCAGGGACTGGAAGTCGGAGCTGCAGCAGCGCGTCCTGTCCGGGTCAGGCTCGCTGCCCAGGTACAGGTCCATCGGGGAATCGGGCCCGGATCACGACAGGGTCTTCGTGTTCGAGGTCGTTGTGCCCGGTGGCCGCACTGCCGTGGGCCGCGGGCCTTCCAAGAAGGCGGCGCAACAGGGCGCCGCCCGCGCGATGCTCGTGTCGATGGAATCGGGTGAAGGACGACGGTGATGCCCGGGCGGCCTTGCCTAGTCCAGGGCCTTCATCATCTTCTCGCGGAACCCTCGGATCTCGTCGATCAGCTTCTTCCTGCCCTCGCCGTCCTTGGCGTGCTCGAGCGCGTCGAGCAACTCGCCGATCCTCGTGGCCTCGGTGGACTGGTGCTTGCGGAGCCTCTCGATCATGCTGTTGAAGGCCTTGAAGAGGTTCCACATCTCGTCGCCGGTCCGTAGGGCCCCGTCGACGTGCAGGCTGTCGCCGTCCACCTCGCTCATGAGCTTGCTTATCTTGTAGACGGGGCCAGAGATCCTGTGCGTGATGAAGATGCTGAGGAGGAACAGGAAGAACAGGAAGGTCAGGCCGAAGGCCAAGACGAGGAGGGGAAGCTGGTGCGCGCGCTTCTCGAAGTCCGCGCTCTTTCCCTCCATGTTGCGAGCCTGCTCGTCCATCAGCTGCGCCTGGGCCGCGACCTCCTGGGCCGGCTTCTTCATGTCCGCGACGAACTTCTTGGTGATCTCCGGGTTCTTGAAGTAGTCGTCGCTCAGGGCCTGCGCTATGACGATCTCGGCGTTCTCCTCGCTCACCTTGGCCGCGTCCGCGCTCACCCGGGCGGCCTCAGCGCTCATCTTGACCGCCACCGCGTTCTCCTTGACCGTGGCGAGCACCTGGAGGTAGAGAAGGACCCCCAGCGCAACTATCAGCGTCAGGCTGAGGATCATGATCATCGAGGTGTACTTGAGCTGGAACCTGCGATCGATCAGGTAGTTCCTCAGGTGTCGCTTGTACTTGACGGGCTGACCGTCCCGATTCGTCTCCGTCATCCCATCACTTGCCTTTCTTCTTGCCCTTGCCCTTGCCCTTGCCCTTGCCTTTGCCCTTCTTGCCCTTCCCGCCGTCTCCCGTGGCCTTCACCTCCTTCTTGAGGTGATTCCAGAGATCGTCGGTCAGCCCGTTCACCGCGCTAGCGAGGGCCGAGTAGACGAGGTCCTTGCGGCGCTCGTCGTTCATCTTGCCCTTGCTCTCGACGCTGGCCGCCCCGGTCGCGGACAGCATCATGGCCATGTTTCCGTCAACCGTCAGCACGACCATCTGCAGCTTCGCCGAGGCCTTGTTCCCATCCTCGTCCAGCGCGATCTCGCTCACGCTGCCCGTCAGGGTGTAGGCGGTGAGCTTGCTCTTCTTGACCTCGCTCTTCACCTCGTCGGAGCTGGAGCCTTCCGGCTGGAGGATCACCGCCGATATCTTGCCCAGCTTCGACTTCAGGGTCTTCTTGATGTACGTCTTGGGCTCGAGGTCCTTGAACTCGACGGCTTTGTTGTCGCCCCACGTGCCGATGCCCACGTAGAAGGTGGGAGGCAGGTTCTCGGACGGCGTGCCCTCCTCGATGCCCAGCAGGCTCGCCGTGTCGCCGCCCGCGGCCGAGATCTTCTCGATGAGCTTGATCGAGTCCTCCGCCTGCTTCTTGACCTCCGACACCTCGTCCTTTGCGAGCTTCTTGAGGGTCGGCAGGGCCGATGGATCCCCGATGCTTCCCAGCATGGCCGCCACGATCAGGCGGACCGCCTCGTTCGAGTCCAGCGCGGCCTCGAACAGGGCCTTCAGGATGGTCTCCTTCTCCTTCTGATCGGTGGAGGTCGACGCGATCTGCCCCAGGGTCTCGACCGCCTGGACACGGGACCGGAAGTTCCCGCTGTTTTCGAGCAAGTCGATCAGGTACTCGGTGCGGGAGTCCCCCGCCATCGCAGGCGAGACCATGGTCGAGGCCGCGGCGATGCCTGCCGCCATCGCGACCAGGACGACCGTGCATCTTCCGGGAGTGGACCTCACGTGGCGCGTACCGTCTCCGTAGGGGAAAGCTCTCATTTTCTATACCACATTCCCAGGCTGTGATAAACCACGACCCGCGGCACGCGGTGCCGCTGCGGCGACGGGGCTTGGACACCTCGCCCGGGAATTTGATTCAGGCTCTCGGCCAGCCTTGGGGGGGGCACCGGCCCGGGGCCGGCTGTCTGGGCCCGACGCTCAGACCTTGCCGAAGAGCATGAAGGCGATGATCAGCGCGTAGAGGACCAGGGACTCGATGAATGCGAGGCCCAGGATCATCGCGGTGAAGAGCTTGGGCTGGATGCCCGGATTGCGGGCCATGCCCTCGAAGGCCGCGGCTGCCGCCCTGGCCTGGCTGATGGCGCCGCCGAAGGCAGCCAGTGCGATCGTTAGGCCGGCCGCGAGCGCTATCAGCTGGTGGCTGCTCCACTGGCCGGCCTCGCTCACCTGGGCGAAGCCGAGCAGCGGGAAAGCCATGACGCCGAGGAACGCGGCGAATCCGGCCAGGAAAGTGTTGCGCTTCGTGAGCATCTCGATAACCTCCTCGCTTCGTCCTCGCGTGTCGCGAAGACGGTTCGAAACCAAGTTCAGCCCTCGTGCTGATGCTCCATGGCGGAGCCGATGTATACCATGGAGAGCAGGATGAAGACCAGCGTCTGGACCACGGCCACCAGCACTCCCAGCATCATGATGGGCACCGGCACGAGGAACGGCACCAGCCCGAGGAAGACGGCCGCCACCGTGTGGTCGGACGTCATGTTGCCCATCAGGCGGATCGAGAGGGACACGGGTCGCACGCAGTGCCCGATCATCTCCACGACGAACATGAAGAGCATGAGCGGCAGCGCATACCAGGCCCTGATCGGCCCGAAGAACTCGGCGAAGTAGCCGATCCCGTGCTCCCTTATCCCGAAGATGTGCGTGGACAAGAAGACCACGATCGCGCATGCGAGGGTGGTGTTCAGGTTGGCGGTCGGCGGTGCGAAGCCCGGGATGAAGCCGCTGAAGTTGCTGAAGAAGATGAAGAAGGCGCAGGTCCCGATCAGCGGGAAGAGGGTGCGGGCGGCCTTGCGCCCCATGATCCCCGCGGAGCACCCCAGCACGACCTCCACGAAGACCTCGCAGAAGGTGCGGAGCGTGAGCCTGGTCTCGGGCTCGATCGCGGCCCGCGCGTCCCTGAGCGAGATGCGCACCCTGATCGCGACTAGCACGAGCACGAGCAGTACGAACACCGCGCCCAGCAGGTGCTGGATGTCGAGGGCCTCGTGCCCATACCAGGTCGGCCCTGCCTTGAGCTGCAGCCAGCCCACCCAGTTCTGGTATCCGGGGAGAAAGGCCCACCAGGTAGTGTGATCAGGCATCTTTCCTAGCCCCCTCGCCATCCCCGGGCTCGGCGCCCCAGGATTCCGGACCGGCCAGCGCGGCCGCGGCCACGATGCCGAGCGGCAGGCTGCTGAGCCCGACAGCGACGCCGATCCCGTCGAACCCCAGGATCCGGATCGCCAGCCATGTCAGCCCGGCCATGGCCATGAGCTTCCCGCCCATGAGCATCGCAAGGAAGGGCTTGCTGCGCGACCCGGACGCCCTCATCAGCCTGCGTCCCAGGAAGTGGATACTGGTCCAGCTGGCGACCGCCAGGACCGTGCCTGCGAGCGCTCCCTGGGCCGTGGATCCCAGACCGGCGATCCAGAGGCCCGCAGATGCGAGTGCGCCTGCCAGCGGCACGGCCAGGTCTATTGCTGTCAGGACCTTCATGGCTTCTTGCCGCTGTCGTCCTCTTTACCCGTCTCCTCGGCCTCGGTCTTCACCACCCGCCAGATCGCCTTTCCCGCAGCCGTCACCCCGGCGGCCATCCCGAGGATCATGAGCCACGGCTCGGTACCGAACCGCCCGTCGGCCCAGCGGCCAGCGAGCAGCCCTACCACGACGCATCCCGCGATCTCCAGACCCAGCGATGCAGCGCTCCAGGCGTTTCGCCATTTCCGGAGATCCTTGGTGGGACCTGTTTTCACTTCTTGGTTCCGCGCGATTCTTAGCATGCGCGCGCGCCCATGGTCAATTGGAATTTCGATGGGGTCCCGCTTGGAATCCACCCCTGTTTTCGAGCAGTTCGAAGGGATCCCAGGGCTGCTGGCAAGAGCAAGAACCCGTGCCGTCGACTGTTGCGCCAGGAATCCCGCTCGTATACATTCGAACTTTCTAAGATGCTTAACAGGCCTGCGTGATGACTGTTGCCCGGCCACTTCTCACGGATTCCCTTGCACGGCTGTCTCGGCAGCAGGCCGCCAACCTGGGCTTCCTCGGAAGGATGGGCGAGATCCTGGCCTGCCTCGGCCCTTCGATCGAGTCCGTGCTCACCCGGTACGCCGGGGAGAGGGTCCGCATCCGCGTGGTCGTGCCGCGATCCCCTGCCGACCTGGACTCGAGGCCGCCGGCGGGCGGCTGGAGCGGGATCGCGGCCTGCCTGCGATGCCTGGGTCCGGCAGCGAGCATCCTCGTGCTCGTCCCCGGCGGCCTGGGCGCTGCCATGGCCGGGGCCGTGCTGGGCTGCGGCGTGCTGCCGCCCTCGGCGGATCCGGCCCTCGGCCGCGCGGTGCTGCTCCACTTCCTGTGCGACGTGGTGCGCTGCCTGCCCACGGGCCTGCCCGTGCTCCGCGTGGACTCGGTGACCGATGCTCCGGACATCGAGGCCCTTCCGCAGGCCGGACAGGGGGCCGTGATACACGTGCGCGTGACGGTCCGTGACAGGACCGACATCGCCACTCTTGCGATCCCGTGGGTGGACCTGCCCGCTCTCTCGGCCGCCGTTTCACCCGGCGGCATGGCAGGCGCCGGTGCCGCGATCCGCGGGATCAGGTGCCCGGTCCACATGGTGACGGGGGCGGCAACCCTGCCGCTCGACGAGATCGAGCGGCTCGAGCCGGACGACGTGCTGTTGCTGGACAGGTCGTCGGGAAGCGTGCCCACTGGATGCGACCTGGCGGTCAGGACGAGGGGGTCGCTCCGCTTCCTGGCGCGCGCGGCCGTCGACGGGAGCCGGTTGAGAATCGTGCAGGGTGGCCCATCCATCATGGAGGAAGGCTTAATGAACGAGACCGAGGAACGGACCGCGATCCAGGAGACGCCAGGCGTGGTGGACGGCACCGGGGCGGCCGGCCCGGCGGCCATCGTCGCGCGCGAGATCCCTGCCGAGGTCGTGGTCGAGGCCGGACGCGTCGCCATGACCGTTGGCCAGCTGCTGGACCTCGCGCCCGGCACGGTGATCCCCCTGGACAGGCCACCCAGCATGGAGGTCGCCCTCTCCGTGGGCGGCAAGGTCGTGGCGCACGGCGTGCTCGTGGACGTGGAGGGCGACATGGGGGTCCAGGTCCGCAAGTTCCCAATGATGGCCGGCCTGACCGGGAGACCGGTCCGGCGGCCAGGCGAGCAGGAAGGGATCACGAGTTGACGAATTCAGGGGTACTTGCGCCCGGGACCATCATAGGCAAGTACCAGATCCTCGATCTCATCGCCCGCGGCGGCATGGCCGAGGTCTACAAGGCCAAGAGCTACGGGGCCGAGGGGTTCGAGAAGATACTCGTGATCAAGAGGGTCCTCCCGGATCTCGCCACCAACCGCGAGTTCGTGGATCTCTTCATCAACGAGGCCAAGATCTCGGTCCACCTGAACCACACGAACATCGTGCAGGTCTTCGACCTCGACGTGCACGACGGCTCCTACTACATCGCCATGGAGTACGTGCACGGGCTGGATCTTGCCCACATCGAGCGGGGGCTCGCACGGCGCGGCAGCCCCATGCCCGTCGAGATCCTGGCGTTCGTGATCAGCGAGGTCGCCAAGGGCCTCGACTACGCGCACAGGCGGCGCGGCCCGAACATGGAGCCGCTCGGCATCGTGCACCGGGACATATCCCCGCAGAACGTGCTCGTGTCCTTCGAGGGCGAGGTGAAGATCACGGACTTCGGGATCGCGGGCGCCAAGGGCGCCATAGAGAAGGCCGAGGAGGGCTTCGTCAGGGGGAAGTTCGCGTACATGGCGCCCGAGCAGGCGCTCGGCGAGACCCTGGACGCCAGGGCCGACCTGTTCTCGCTCGGCGTGGTCATGTACGAGATGGCCAGCGGCGTGAACCCCTTCAGGGAGTCCACGAGCGCCATGACGCTCGAGAGGATCCTGAGGAGCGAGTTCAAGCCGCTGGGGGAGGTCGCGCCGAACGTCCCGGAGGAGCTGGTCCGGATCATCCAGACGTGCATGGCCCCGGATCCCGCGGACCGCTACCCCAACGCCGGGAGGCTCTACGAGGAGCTTCTCGCGTTCATCTACGTGACGGGCAGGCGGGTGAGCGCCCCCTCGCTCGCCCAGTTCGTGAGCAGCTTGAGGGAGGTGACGGAGAAGCCGGTGGCCCCGCTCGTCGACGTAACGAGCGCGCCGCAGGGCGCAGGCCCGGATTCCGGCCAGGAGCCGCCCCTCCTTCCGACCGAGATCACGAACGTCGCGATCCCGGTCCCCAGGGCCGCCCAGAGGACTGCCGACGGCAGGGACTCCGACTCGGGCCCGGATCTCTCCATCGAGCAGCACGACTTCTCAGTGCTCAGCGTCGAGTACGGATCCTGGGCCGGCGTGGAGGGCGACGACCCGATAGGGATCCGCAGGACCGTGGAGGCCGAGGGAGCCAGGATCCTCGAGGAGGGCAAGGGATACGTCTCCGCCCTGTTCGGCCTCGGCGACATGCGAGGCCGCGACGTGGAGGCCGCGGTCAGGTGCGCGATCCGGATCAAGCAGGTGCTCCGGAACCTCCGCAAGCGGCTGGGCGCGATAGTGCCGGCCTCGGTCTGCGTGAAGTCCGTGAGGCTGATGCTCGGCAAGGACGGCCAGCCGGTCGAGAACGAGACCTACTTCAGGGCCATAGTCGAGACCCGCGACGTGGCCGGCAAGTGGTCGGACAGGATCATAGTGCTCGGGGTCACGGAGTCCGAGGTCGAGAGGAGCTTCGAGGTGGAGCCTGCCGGCCAGGCCGCGCCGGGCCTGCCGCCCGGCACGCTGTTCGTGATCCGGGCGAAGCCCGCCCCGCAGGTCGTGTCCCCGTTCGTGAACCGCAAGCGCGAGTTCCAGGAGCTCGCGGAGCAGCTGGTCCTCGCCAACCGCGGCCGTGGCCGCATGATAAGCGTGGTCGGGGACGCGGGCGTGGGCAAGACGCGCTTCCTCGAGGAGGCGAGATCCCGCCTGGGCGCGAGGAACGAGGTGTTCTGGTACCAGGTCACGTGCTCCCCTCAGCACTCGTCGGTCCCGTTCTCCGCCACGGTACCGCTCCTCAGGCAGGTGGCCGGAGTCCACGAGGACGATCCGCCCGAGACGATCGCCGAGAAGGTGCGCAGGCTCATGGTGCTGGGCGCCGGCCCCGAGGAGATCGAGGCGATCTCCTCTGTCATGGGCGCCCCTGCCGGGACGCCTGCGGATGCCGGGAGCCGGGCCCGCCTTCTCCAGTCGGTGATGGTCAAGGCCGCCCGCCGGCTGAGCCAGGACCGGCTAACGGTCTTCGTCTGGGAGGCGACCCGCTCCATGGACGCGGAGACCATCTCCCTCCTGGACACGATGATCGAGCAGATCTCGCGCTCGAGGGTGCTCCTCGTCCTCAGCTACAGGACGGGCTTCCGCTGCAAGTGGGAGGGGCACACGAGCTTCCGGGAGATCGTGGTGGCGCCGCTCGCGGACGCGGACTGCACGAAGGTCGTCCTCAACCTCCTCGGAAGCCCGGACGACGTGCCGTGGGAGTTCCTCTCGGAGATGACGGGCAAGAGCGGCGGCAACCCGCTGTTCATCGAGGAGACCATCAAGGCGCTGAAGCTCTCCGGCGCCATCAGCGTGCACAACCGCAAGGTGATCTACAACCGGTCCGCGGCCAAGGTCGGGCTCCCCAAGACGCTCAAGGGAGTGGTGGGCGAGCGGATCGCCCACCTCGAGGACAAGGACAAGAACATCCTCAAGGTCGCCTCGGTCGTGGGGCCGCGCTTCAGCGTGGATCTCCTTGCGGACGTCCTCAAGACGCCTCTCTTCGCGATCTCCATGCGGCTCGAGACCCTCGAGCAGGAGGGGATCGTGATCCGGTCCTCGCTCGCCGAGTACGCGTTCGGGCACGACTTCGTGCGCGAGGCGGTCTACGACTCCCTCACGCACGACCTGAGGCGCGAGCTGCACCAGAGGGTCGCGCAGGCCATGGAGGCCACCCCTTCCGGGCGGCCAGAGGAGCAGTACGAGGCGCTCGCGTTCCACTACAGGGAGTGCGGGCAGCGCAAGAAGGCGGTCGAGTACCTGCTGAAGGCCGCGGACGTGCTCGCCGCCACGAACGCCTCCGAGCCCGCCCTGCACGAGTACCTGAAGGCGATCGACCTCCTGAGGAACGCCCCGGTCCCGGACCACCAGGCCCTGCTCGTCACGTACGAGCGCATCGGCGACATGGCGCTCAAGTGCGCGAAGTACGACCTCGGCATCGAGAAGATGAAGCTCGCCGCGGATCTCGCGGAGGAGATCGGCGACAGGCTGCGCCTGGTGTCGTCTGTCACCATGATAGGGCGGCTCGCGACCTCGACCGGGCGGTTCGGCGAGGCCCAGCGCCACTTCACGCGCGCGCTCGAGCTCTCCGAGGGGCTGACCGACGTCTCGGTCAAGCGGGACATCGTGGGCGCGCTCGGCAACCTGTACAACAAGAACGGCGACTACCTGCAGGCCGCGGGCTACCTGGAGGAGGCGATCCGGCTCTCCAAGCAGTCGGCCAACCGCCGCGAGGAGCTCGGCTTCACCCGGCTGCTGGCCCACGCCATGGCCGCGCAGGGCAAGCGGTCGATCGCGCTCACGTACCTCAAGGAGGCCGAGGGCCTGGCGCAGGGCACGGGCGACAAGTTCGTCGAGACCGAGATGTGGAAGAGCCGCGGCCTCGTGCACTTCCTGCTCCGCGAGTGGGACGAGGCGCTCACCTGCTCGGAGCGGGCGCTCGAGACCGCCAAGGAGTACCACTTCCCCTACGAGATGGCCGTGAACTCGCACAACATCGGCGACATCCACGTGCGGCTGGGCAACTACAAGAAGGCGTTCACCTCCCTGCACTACTCCTTCGAGGTCAGCCGCGAGCACGGGTTCACCAAGCTCGAGATCTTCAACATGGCGCTGCTCGGGTACATCGATGCGGTCAGGTTCGGGAGCGAGGAGGGGATCGACAAGATCAAGCAGGGCATCCGCCACTCGCAGGAGAAGCAGTACGTCTGGGACCTCATACAGGAGAAGTACTTCCTGGGCCGGGCCTACTTCGAGCTCGAGCGCTACTCCGAGGCCAGGATCGCGCTGCAGGACGCGATCCACCTGGCCAAGACCACGGGCAACATCATGTACGTCGAGGACTCGGAGATCCTGCTCCGCCAGATCGACGAGATCCTGTCCAACCCGACCACATCCGGATCGTCCACGGACCCGGGCTAGCCGTTTTCGTTCATGGCGGGGGCGATGCTCGCCCCCGCACCCCCCAGCTCCAGGGCAGTCCTCGAGCCCGTACGTTGCCATGGAATTGCGGGGGGGTGCGGGGGGCAGCATGCCCCCCGCAAATGGAAGAACGCTTGAAAAAGGTCAGATCATGATGGGGGTGCACTCCAGCATCTCGTCGACGACTGTCTGGAGCGCGGCTCTGG
>CAZGVR010000005.1:16198-21501 GCA_964528945.1 uncultured Myxococcales bacterium | reverse complement strand
GATGCACAGCATGACAACCACGAAGAGGTCGAGGCACAGGGTCGAGAGGCGGCACTTCAGGTCTTCGGATCCGCTGGTCGCGCTCCACTTCCAGCTCGAGACGGCGGCGCGCCGGTCCGGGCTGGACGCGCTGGTCCTCGCGGACCGCGACGGACTGCGCATCGCGGGCGGCGGCCGCTGCGAGGACAGGGACAGGTTCGACTCCCTGGCCTCGATGTGCCCGCTCGTGGTCCGCGAGGGCGGGAACTGCTTCGACGGAAGGCTCGACACCCCCGGCGACCGGGACCTGTCGGTGCTGATGTTCAACTACCGCGGGCAGACCCTGTACCTCGCCGGACTGGCGGCCTCCAAGGAGGTCACGTCCTCGAGCGCCATGCTGGACGCCATGGAAGGCGTGATGAGGATCCTGGCCTGATGCTCCGGGCCGGGGGCAGGAACGTCCGGCCCGGAAGGGCGGCCCTCGCGATCGCGGCCATGCTGGCCACGGCCGCCACCTCGACCGGCAGCGAGACCCCGGACTACCCGATCGATCTCCTCCTGGGAGGCAAGAGCGCAACGCAGGCGGACGGCCCGAGCCCGGCCCTGCCCGCGGGGGCCCAAGGGCCCGAGTCGTCCGAGCTCCGCCACCTGAGGGAGCTGGAGATGGAGCTCTTCCCCCCGGACAAGGGCGGGAAGTGCACGGACGAGCCTCTCTTCCTCGGAACCGGGTTCACGGTGCACGGCGGAAAGGCCTCGAGCTCGACCGCGGTCATCGACGCCATCTTCGGGAGCGGGGCCATCCCGGGCGTGGCGGCCGGTGGCGAGCCTCCCGTGCCGCTCCTCGGCGGGGACCTCGACTGGCTCGAGGGCCTCGTGATGCCCGATCTGCCGGTCAGGTGGGACGACCGCGTGATCGTGTACCTGGACAGGTTCAGGTCGGACGGCAAGTGGCGCAAGATCGTGAGGGCGTGGCTCGCCCGGTCCGAGAAGTACGGCCCGGTCATCCGCGCCACGCTGCGCGACCGCGGGCTCCCTGAGGATCTGCAGTACCTCGCCATGATCGAGAGCGGCTACGACCCCAAGGCCGTGAGCTGGGCAGGCGCGGTGGGACTGTGGCAGTTCATGCCCACGACCGGGGAGGAGTACGGCCTGCCCATGTCAAAGTGGGCGGACCAGCGGAAGAACCCGGAGCTTTCCACCGCGGCCGCGGCCGCCTACCTCTCGGATCTCGAGGATCGGCTGGGCTCGTGGCACCTGGCCATGGCGGCCTACAACATGGGGTATGGCGGGCTCACCGCGTCCATGCAGAAGTACAACACGAACGACTACTGGCAGCTCGCCGGGTACGAGGCCGGGCTGCCTTGGTCCACGGCCAATTACGTGCCCAAGATCCTGGCCGCGGCCATCGTGGGCAGGAACCGCGAGGCCTTCGGCATGGGCGACGTCAAGTACGAGCCGCCCGTCGAGTACGACGTGGCCATAGTCCAGCTCTCTGCCAAGCTGTCCCAGATCGCCAAGGCCGCCGGGGTCGACGAGAAGGCCGTGGCGGCCCTCAACCCGGAGATCGTGAAGGGCCGCGTTCCGCCGGACATGCTCCCGTACCCGGTGCGGATCCCGAAGGGTTCCGGGAAGTCCTTCGAGAAGTCGTGGCCCGACGTGGCCGCAGGCCTCAAGCCGCTCAAGTCCTACACCGTGAAGTTCGGCGACACGCTCGCCCGCATAGCGCAGGCCCACGGAACGGGCGTCAAGCAGCTCGCGGAGGTCAACGACATCAAGAAGAAGGACCTGCTCTCGGCCGGAGAGACCATCCTCGTCCCGGCCGTGGAGGCCGCCCCGGGCCAGCCCGGACCCGAGGCCGCGCCCGCCGGCAAGGAGACCGTGACCGTCCCGGCAGTCCAGTTCGTGCTTCCCGGGACCAGGCGGGTCTTCTACAGGATAATCCCCGGGAACACGCTGTCCGTGATCGCGGAGTTCTTCGGCGTGACCATCTCGGACCTCTGCACGTGGAACGCGCTGGATCCGGCGGCCACCATCTACCCGGGCATGTGGATCCAGATCTTCGTGGCCGAGGACCGGGACCTCTCCGATGCAGTGGTCCTCGAGGAGGCGGCCGCCCGTGTGCTCGTCGTCGGCAGCGAGGAGTTCCTCGATGCCATGGCCGCCAAGGACGGCAAGCAGCGGATCAAGTACGAGGTGCAGGCCGGCGACACGATGAAGGGCGTCGCGGACGAGTTCGGCGTGACCGTGTCGTCGATCGCCTCCATCAACGGGATCGACTACAAGGCCACGCTCGAGGCCGGCCAGGTCCTGGTACTTTACGTGAAGGCCGGAACCGTGGAAAATGCCCCCGAGCCGGAAGCGGCCGCAGCGCCCGAGGTCGGAGAGCCGATCCCGGCGGCGGCCCCGCCGGCCGAGGAGGCTCCTGCCGATGCGCCACAACCCGAGTAGCAGCACCGAGGGATACGAAAAGCCCGCTCTCGCCCGGGTGCTCCGGCATGCGCTGGTGGCAGTCGCGTGCGCGGCGGTGCTCGCAGGGTGCCTCCGCAAGAAGGAGCCGGTGCTCGGCGCCAGGTTCGAGGACGACTTCGAGCGCACGACGCTCGGGTCCGACTGGAAGTCGACGGGCGGGAGCTACACGATCGTCGACGGGGCGCTCAAGGCGGAAGGGTGCAGGAACCACACGCTCTGGCTCAGGCGCAGGCTGCCCAGGAACGTCGAGCTGACCTTCGACGCATGGAGCGACACGGCCGAGGGCGACATCAAGTGGGAGCTGTTCGGCGACGGCGAGTCGACGAGCACCGGCGACGGAGCCTACACCGCGACCGGGTACGTGCTCATCCTCGGCGGATGGCACAACACGCTGTCGATCATCGCCAGGATGGACGAGCACGGCGACGACAGGAAGACATCGAAGGCCATCAAGGTCGAGGCGGACCGCAAGTACCAGATGCGCGTGCGCCGCGACGGCGGCAAGCTGAGCTGGTGGGTGGACGGCGCGCTCTTCCTGGAGATGGACGACCACGAGCCGCTGTCAGGGCCCGGGCACGAGTACTTCGGCATCAACGACTGGGAGGCGCCGGTCTACTTCGACGACCTCAGGCTGCGGTCCCTCTAGAGGGCCGGGGAAGCCGATGGAGTCCAACGAGTACGAGAAGCGGCTCAAGGAGCTGGAGACTCAGATCGACCGCCTGAGATCGCTCTACGACCAGTACTTCCGGGGCATAGAGAAGCAGGCTCCGCTCGTGGTCCAGAAGAAGGTGGAGCGCGAGCTCAGGGAGCTCAGGAAGATCAGGATCAGGAACACCGCGACCCGCTTCAAGCTCCAGATGCAGGTGCAGAAGTACACGACCTACATGTCGTACTGGCATCGCATCCTGAGGATGCTGGAGGACGGCCAGCTCAAGCGGGGGCCCGGGGTCATGATCCCGGTGACGCCCCAGCCAAGGGCTGGCGTGGCGGCCGGGGAGAGCGTCGGGGCCGCGGAAGGGCTTGCGACAGGGGACCTGAGCCTGGACATCCCCATCGATGTCTACGACGAGGACGATGCCGCCATCGAAGAGGATGAGGCGTTGCCCGCTCCCGCGCCGGTGCCCAGGCCCGCGCCGCCCACGCCGCCCGCGCCGGCCACGCCGGCCACGCCGGCCACGCCGCCTCTTCCCATGCCGCCCGCGCACCCGTCTTCCAGGCCGCCCCAGGGGCAGCAGATCCGAAGGCCCTCGCCCGTGACCAAGCCTGGCGAGGTCCGCAGGGTCCAGATGGTGCCCATCGAGGAGAGGATGAGCACCAGGCCCGTGGACCCGCAGCCATCCCTGGTCCCCTACACGAAGAAGGACTCCCCGACGCAGTCGAACCTGGCGGTCAGGGGTCCGGCCAGGCCAGGGCGAATGATCGGCGCGAAACCCTCGAAACCCGCGACCGGCGACGCGAATGGGACCGACCAGTCGCGCGCCGCGCCCGCGGACGACCCCGGCAAGGGGCGATCCCGTTGACGCAACACCGCTTCTCTGCTAGCGTTTGCGACGATATTCACGGTGCCCAAGGTGGTAAATGGACGCGACTAGCCGGAAATCGAGTATCTTCCTGCCCGTCCTCCTCGTTGTGGGGATCGCCCTTGCGTCATCCGGATGCGGGTCGATGCTGTACGGCCACTGGATGCTCAAGGCAAACAAGGCCATAGCACAGGCAAAGGTGAACGACGCCGAGGAGTTCGCCCCCTACGAGTACACGTACGCAGTAGAGCACCAGAAGAAGGCCAAGGAGGAAGTGGGCTACGCCGACTTCCAGGCGGCGATCGAGTACGCCAAGGTCGCGACCGAGTACGGGCTCAAGGCCAAGGAGATCGCCAGGAAGCAGAAGATGGAGGCCGGCAGGTGAGGTGGGGGATCGGCAGGGTCGCGGCCGTCGCGCTCGCCTGCGCCGCGTGCGGTGCGCTCGTGGCGTGCGCGGGCGGCTCCGAGCTCAAGGGCAAGCTCGAAGGCGTCGAGGACATCATCACGCAGGCAGAGGCGAACGGCGCGTACACGTGCGCTCCGGTCCAGCTCGCGATGGCCAAGAGCAACGCGAAGTTCGCCGCCCTCGAGATGTCCGAGGGGTACCTGAGCAAGGCGAAGGTACACTACGCGATCGCCGAGACCAACGCGAACGAGGCGTACAAGCTGAGCCCTCCCGAGAAGTGCGCTCCCAAGCAGATCAAGGTCGAGGTCCCGGACATCCCGATAGTGCCGAAGGTCGGGGACCGCGACGGCGACGGGTACAAGGACGACGTGGACCAGTGCCCGGACTCGCCCGAGGACTTCGACGCGGTGCTGGACGGGGACGGCTGCCCCGAGGACGAGGACTCGGACGGCGACGGCCGCAAGGACTGGAACCGCTACTGCTGGAAGCCGGCGGAAGGGCCCTGCGACGACGTCTGCCCGCTCGAGCCCGAGGATCCGGACGGCTACCTGGACGACGACGGGTGCCCGGAGCCCGACAACGACGCGGACGGGATCCTCGACGGCAAGGACTCGTGCCCTCTGGATCCCGAGGATCCGGACGGGTTCCAGGACGACGACGGCTGCCCGGACAAGGACAACGACGAGGACGCGATCCTCGACGTGGACGACCTGTGCCCGAACGTGAAGGGCGTGCCCGAGGAGAAGGGCTGCCCGGCCAAGCCCAAGATCGAGGGCGTGATCATCACCGAGAAGAAGACCGAGATGCTGACCAAGGCCGTGCTGGATTACCCGGTTCTGCACGCCCGCCTCAAAGGCGTCGGTGTCTTGAAGAAGGACGATGGGATCAAGTATGCGGTCGTCGGCCCGACGGCTCGGGGCAGCGGGATC
>CAZGVR010000005.1:11606-16188 GCA_964528945.1 uncultured Myxococcales bacterium | reverse complement strand
ACTTCGAGTTCAACAAGGCGCTGATCAAGCCGGAGTCCTTCGGCATCCTCGACAAGGTCGTGCAGGTGCTGAAGATGTTCCCCGAGATCAAGCTGGAGGTCCAGGGCCACACCGACGACAAGGGCAACGACTTCTACAACATGTGCCTGAGCGCGGCGCGCGCGGAGTCCGTGAAGAACTACCTGATAGCCCACGGGATCGAGAGCTGGAGGCTGTCCAGCGTGGGTTACGGCGAGACCTGCCCGATCGACACGAACATGACGGACGAGGGCAGGGCCCGCAACCGCCGCGTCGAGTTCATCCGCACGGACGTCGAGGACATAGAGAGGGCGTGCCCGGTGCCGGTGCAGCCGATCCTGAGCGGCAAGGGCAAGGGCAAGAAGTGCAAGAAGTTCAAGACCTACTCGCCGTACTGAGCGCCGGATCCGGGGAGCTCGACGGTGGATGGGACGTAGGCGGGGGCAAAGAGGTTTCGGGGCGCGAGGGTCGAAGTTATCTGGACACTCGAGATGCCGGGACTCAGAAACTGCCGGGCAGAGGTGTAGCGAGATGAAGCGGGTCAATCTGTTCAACTGGGAGCGGCTGATCCTAGCGGTGTCTTTTGCAGCATGCGCGGCGATGCTGGCGCCCGGGACGGCCGCGGCGCAGGGTGCGGGAGGGGGATGCATCCAGCAGGTCAACCAGCTGTCCAAGCAGGCCATGGACGCGTACGTGATGTTCGACACGAACGCCGTCACGTACATCGACCAGGCCATCGGGCTGGCGGCGAACCCGCAGTGCCTGATATCAGCGCCGCTCGCGGCCAAGATCCACCTCAACAAGGGCATCATCGTCTTCTACCTGAACGGCGACTCGAGCGGCGCGCTCGAGGAGTTCAAGGCAGCGCTCAAGCTCGACCTCAACGTCAAGCCCGCTCCGCAGTTCATGCCCGAGCAGATGTCCGACATCTGGAGCTACTGGACGCTCGCCAAGAAGTCGGTCCCGGCGCCAACGCCGACTCCGACTCCGGTGCCCACGCCAACGCCGACACCGGTCCCGACGCCAACGCCCACACCCACGCCGACTCCCTATCCCACGCCGACGCCGACGCCGACCCCGTACCCGACGCCCACGCCCACGCCCACGCCCACGCCGACACCCACGCCATATCCCACGCCCTACCCGGGCTACGGCTACGGCTACGGCACGTCCGGCATGGTCACGCACACGCAGGTCACGGAGCAGATCCGCAAGACGCCCATCCCCATCTCGATACAGGTGAACCCGGCGCTCATCCCCTCGGTCACGGCCGTGACGCTCTACTTCCAGCTGCCCGGCGAGACCATCTGGAACTCGAAGATCATGGTCGCGGGCGCCGGCGGGATATACGCGGCAAAGATCGACTGCGCCGACGGCATGTACATCTTCGACCCGGAGTCCGTGAAGTACTACATCGTGGTGGCAGGACAGGGCGGCACGGTGCTCGTGAACGAGCCGCCCGGGCAGGCCTCCGCGCCATACACGGTCAAGATGGTCCAGATGCTCGCGGGCCAGCCGCCAGTGCTCCCCGGCATGGGGCCCGAGATGAATTGCCGGGAGATCACGTGCTTCTCGGACAAGGAGTGCGTGAAGGAGCTGGGCGCGGGCTCGAGCTGCTTCGAGGGGATCTGCACCGTGCCCGAGCCGGGCGCGGTCGGGAAGGGCAAGAAGCCCAAGGGCGGAGGCAGCGGTGGCGGTGGCGGCGGAGCCGGGCTGCCCGGCATGTTCCTGATCACCCTGGGAGCGACCCCGGCGGCCAGCTTCGGACTCGTCGCCGGAAAGGCCTACGACAAGCCGGTGCACTACACCATTACGGGTGAAGACGGACCGGATATCGCCACGGGCTTCGCCTGGGGAGGTGCGGCGCTCAGGTTCAACGTGGGCTATTTCCTGGCCATGGGCCTGGGATTCACCGGCTACTTCCGCATGCAGCTCATGACAGGGGATCTGAAGGGATGGGACGACGGCTTCGACCTGATCTCGGCCGGTGTCCGGCTCAATTACATGGCGCTCAAGAAGAAGCTGGTCAACATCTCGGTGTTCCTGGGTGCTGGCTATGGCAAGTACAGGCACAAGATCTCGGAGGTACCCAACCCTTGTTACGATTCCATGGGGAACTTCTACGAGGTCCCCGGTGCTTGTCTACGGGGAGTCGATAATCCGCTCACTCCGGCCGACGAGTCATATCCAAGCAGACTCGTGGACTTCTGGCGAGCGGCCGGACTCTTCGACATCAACTTCGGTACCATGATCCTCATCAAGCCCACCAAGGTGTTCGGCATCCCGATCGAGGTCTCGGTTGACATCCTGGCCCCCACTTTCGCCATGAACATCGATATCTCGGTGGGCATCGCGTTCTTCTTCGGCAACGGGTTCGGCGAGGCCAAGAAGCCCGAGGCCACCTTCGCCGACCCGATGGCGTACTGACCCTTCCCACCTTCACCTTCGCCGGTAAACCTCGCGTCTGTGGCCGATCCCGACCACCATCACGAGCAGGACGTCGTCCACGATCCGGTAGAGGACACGGTAATCGCCGACGCGGATCCTGTGGATGTCCTCGTCGCCCGAGAGCTTCCTCGATCCCGGGGGCCGGGGATCGACCGCGAGCGAATCGATCCTAGAGGCAATCCGTCTCTGGTCGTCTCTGGGGAGTCCTCCCAGCGCTCGAGCGGCAGAGGGCTTGAACTCGATGCGGTACCTCGGCGTCACGGATCAGATCCCCAGCTTCTTCCTGAGCGTCTCCCATCGTACGCTCCCCTTCTCGCGAAGTGCCGCGCGGGCCTCTTCCAGGTCCATGCGATCCTCGATCTCCTCGAGGACGGCCAGATCCTCCAGGGAAACCAGCGCCGCGACGTCCTTGCCCCTGCGCTGGAGCACGATCCGCTCCTTGCCGTAGGCGACCCTGTTGAGGGCCTCCGCGAGGTCCTTCCTCGCCTCGTTGGCTGCCAGCCTGGTCATGGTCGGTTGTTCCTTTCGTACGATAAGTACATCATGTACAACAATACGGTCGCGTCCGGCACGTGTCAAGATCGCAGGCGGGCCGGGGTGTGGAGGCACGGGAAGCCTCCTCTATTCACCGGACGGCGCGTCCCTGGGCACTGCGCGGCCGGCGGCGCGGGCCATGGCGTCGAGGCGGTTTGCAGAGGCCGGGCCCAGGTGCCGCCGGACGACGTCCCTGGCGCGGGCGTAATCGAGACCGGACGCGGCGAGCAGGGCCTCGATCGTGCGGTCGTCCTTGGGCCTGGCCGGGAACATCTTCATGGCGACCACGTACTCCACCGGGACGTGAGAGAGCACGACCTCGCCGATCTGGATGGTGTCGCCGGCCAAGGCCGCCGCCTCGACCGCCTCGCGGCAGAGCGGCGCGAGCTCGATCCGCCTGTCTATGAAGTCGACCTTCACTCCCTGGCCCGGGAGCTCCACCGAGATGCCGCCGAACTCGGTCCTGCCGAACGGTATCCCCATCTCGTTCAGGGTCTTCTCGATCCAGACCGAGTCCTCCTCGCGGACGGCGAGGTCGATGTCCTTCGTGTGGAGCTGCTCCTCGGGCCTGAGGGTCGGCCACGCGCCGACCGTGCCGATCACGGCTCCGGTGACTCGGGCGCGCTCGAGCACGTCCCTCGCGAACCTCGCGCTCGCCTCAACGTCGAAGCGGAAGATGTCGTAGCGCCGGTTCATCTAACCGCGGGCCTCGCGCTCCGCCCGGACCATGGCCGCTGAGTCCACGCTCATCATTGCACGTTTCCGTGGTCGGATGCGGGCTTCGAGTTCGTCCAGCGTCGGCCGGTTCGCCACGAGGACAATCTCGTCGCGCAGGAACTCCGACAGGTTCATGCCGGCCATGGCAGCCTGCGCCTTCAGCTTCCCGTGGATGTCTTCGGGGACGTTGATTATCCGGATCGTCCTTGGCATGTGCACATTGTGACTGCACGCGCTCCTCATTTCAACCCTCGAGGAGCCCCGAGGCATCAGCACTGCGGATGGGTCCCCGCAACTCATTTCTCGCGTCTTACGTGCCGGTGGACCAGTAAACCTGGAAATCCTTTCGATCGTAGCCAAATCAACTCCGGCATCCCATCGTGCCGCCCTCGTGACGCACACGACCCGACCCGTCTTCGCCACCCCATATGCGGAATGAGGACGCAATGCCGCCGGAGACGGTCCTGCCAAGCCGTCGACCCACGCCCTCGGGCCCGAAATCCGCGGAGCACGTCCGTCCACCCCAACCACTGCCCCAATCAAACTCGCGTCGCACGAGGCCCACACGAAACCAGGACCCCGCTCTCTGCGAGAGCAGCCACGAAGTCGCTGATTGCACGGCATCGACGATGCCCTGCGCGTCCGAACGCCCATCAGCCGCGCGGGATCATGCTCCTCAGCGTCTCGATGAGCTCGGTCGCGATCTTCCCCATTTCCTCCACCGACGCGAGGGACTCGGTGGGCTCGTAGAAGTTGACGTGCAGGGCCTCGCATGCCTTGAAGTCCCGCCACATCTCTGGCCGGCCGACCTCCTTGGACAGGTCCGACATGCACGTCCTCAGGCCCTCGTGCGTCTTGATGCGAG
>CAZGVR010000005.1:11046-11565 GCA_964528945.1 uncultured Myxococcales bacterium | reverse complement strand
TGCATCGCGAGGCCGAAGTAGAACAGCAGGCCCGGGATGGCTGCGGCGAGGGCGCCCCAGAACATCTCCGACGCCTTTGCACCGTTCCTCTTTTGAAGGAACTTGAGGGAGTTGTCATGGTAGTGGCTGGACAGTTCCAGGTGATCCATGTGATCGAGCGTCATGCCTGACCTCAGAGAGGATCCACCTCGTGGCGGATCACCCTGCCGCTCCGGGCATCCAGCAGGACCTTGCCGATGCGCTGCCGGGTGAACCCCACGTACACCTCCAGTGTGATCACGTCGGTCTTCTCGTCGATCTCGGACTTCAGGATCTTGGCGTAGGAAAAACCAGCCAGCTTTAGGAAATCGATCCCGAGCCTGACCGCGTCTTCCGTGTCCACTGGCATGTGAGCGCTCCAGCCTGCTGCCTCGTTCATGCTACTAGCTCCTTCGCGATCCGGCAAGGATCGCCGTCGACTTGGATCGCCGTCGACTCGACCCGCAGCCCTCCATCGCCGGCAACGCCCCAGGAGTTTCC
>CAZGVR010000005.1:1071-11036 GCA_964528945.1 uncultured Myxococcales bacterium | reverse complement strand
CGGGGGCGAAAGCGGCGGTACGCAGCGCTTGATTGCGGGAAACCGTTGACTATGATAAGGCGCTGTGTCCGGATGCGCGGGTGCGTACCCATCGAGGGACGTGGTCGCGGGATCCTAGGGAGGCGCGTAGCTCAGTGGGAGAGCACTACCTTGACGCGGTAGGGGTCGACAGTTCAATCCTGTCCGCGCCTACAACCCCGTTCCATGGCTGTGCATCGAAGATGAATCCAACCAAGCACCTCCATACATGACGACCGTCAGGGAAGCACTCGAGAAGGCCGGCCTGCTCGAAGGCGGCGTGATCGGCGCGAGGGTCGGGGACAGGGTGCTCGATCTCCACTCCCCCGTGCCAGCGGACGCCGGCCAGCTCCAGCCGGTCAAGTCCGGCGACGACAGCCCGGACGCGCTCGCCATCCTCCGCCACACGACGGCCCACGTGATGGCGGACGCGGTGCAGAGGCTGTTCCCGGGCACGAAGGTCACGATAGGCCCGTCGGTCGACGACGGCTTCTACTACGACTTCGACAGGCCCGAGGGCGCGTTCGCGGACGCCGACCTCGCGAGGATCGAGGAGGAGATGAGGTCCGTCCTCGCAGAGAAGAGCCCGCTCGTGCGCGAGGAGGTCTCCCGCGGCGAGGCCATGAAGCTCTTCGCCGGGCTGGGCGAGAGCTACAAGCTCCAGCTGCTCTCGGCCATCCCCGAGGGCGACGCCATCACCCTCTACAGGCACGGGAAGTGGACCGACCTCTGCCGCGGCCCGCACCTGCCCGGCATCGGCTCGATATCCGTCTTCAAGCTCATGAAGGTCGCCGGCGCGTACTGGCGGGGCGACGAGCGCAACCCCATGCTCTCGAGGATCTACGGGACGGCCTTCTTCGATAAGAAGAGCCTGGCCGCCCACCTGAAGAGGCTCGAGGAGGCCGCGAAGCGCGACCACCGGAAGCTGGGCAGGGACCTCGACCTCTTCTCCTTCGACCAGGACGTGGGCGGCGGCATGGTGCTCTGGCACGTGAGGGGCGCCTATGTAAGGTACCGCATCGAGGAGTTCTGGCGCAAGGCGCACCTCAAGAACGGGTACGAGCTGCTGTTCTCGCCGCACGTGGGGCGGGACGAGCTGTGGACGAGGAGCGGGCACCTCGAGTACTACAAGGAGAACATGTTCGCCCCCATGGAGATGGAGGGCGGCAGCTACCGGATGAAGCCGATGAACTGCCCGTTCCACATCTCCGTTTACAGGTCGCGGCGCAGGAGCTACCGGGAGTTCCCCATGCGCTGGGGCGAGCTGGGCACGGTGTACAGGTACGAGCGCTCCGGGCAGCTGCACGGGCTCCTCAGGGTACGCTCCTTCACGCAGGACGACGCGCACCTCTTCTGCCGCATGGACCAGATGGAGCAGGAGATAATCGACGTCGTGAGGTTCAGCATGTGGGCGCTCGGCGCGTTCGGCTTTCAGGACCTCGCCATCAGGCTGGCCACGAGACCGCCGCAGCACATCGGCGACGAGGCCACCTGGGATCTGTGCGAGGATGCGCTGCGCAAGGCCCTCGACACCGTGGGCGTCAAGTACGAGGTGGACAAGGGCGGCGGCACCTTCTACGGCCCCAAGATCGACACGGACGTGAGGGACGTGCTGGGCAGGCCCTGGCAGTGCGCCACGGTCCAGGTCGACCTCAACCTGCCCGAGCGATTCGACCTCACGTACACGGCCGAGGACGGGAAGGCCCACAGGCCGCTAATGCTCCACCGGACGCTCCTCGGGAGCATGGAGAGGTTCATGGGCGTCCTGATCGAGCACTACGCCGGTGCATTCCCGGCATGGCTCGCGCCAGAGCTCGTGGTCGTGATGAACGTCACGGATCGCCAGGAGTCGTACGCGATCGAGATCGCGGACAGGATGAAGGCGGCGGGGCTCAGAGCGCGGGCGGACACGAGGACCGACAAGCTGGGCGCCAAGATAAGGGACGCGCGCAACGACCGGGTCCCCTACCAGGCGGTCGTCGGCGATCGCGAGATGGAGGCCGGGAAGGTGGCGCTCAGGGGACGCGACGAGGGCGAGATGGAGCCCATGGACGTGGGCGGCGCCGTCGAGTACCTGATGGCCAGGGCCGCCGAGCCCGAGATACCGATTATCGTCGGAAGAAGATCCCCGCGAGGGGAGCAAGCATAGGGAGGAGGAATGCCGTTTCCAACTGGAGGTCGCTTCGATCGCTCGCCGCCCAAGGAGCCGACGATCCGCGTGAACGAGCGGATCAGGATACCGGAGGTGAGGGTCGTTTCCGCGACGGGCGAGAACCTCGGCGTGCTGCCCACGCACGAGGCGCTGGGAATCGCGAGGGAGCGAGGACTGGACCTCGTGGAGATCAACCCGAAGTCCGCACCGCCCGTGTGCAAGATCATGGACTTCGGGAAGTACAAGTACGAGCAGAAGAAGAAGCAGGCCGAGGCCAAGAAGAAGGCGTCCGTTGCCGAGGTGAAGGAAGTGAAGTTCCGGCCGAGGACCGACGACCACGACCTCGAGCACAAGCTCAAGCACATCCGGGAGTTCCTGGCCGAGAGCAGCAAGGTGAAGCTGACGGTCAGGTTCCGCGGACGCGAGATGGCGCACCAGGAGATCGGCCGCGATCTCCTGCAGAGGGTCGCCGAATCGCTGAAGGACGTGGCCATGATCGTCCAGGCCCCTGCGGCCGAGGGGCGCGCCATGTCCATGCTCATCGCCCCCACGGGCAAGAGCTAGCTTGGCCGATGCCGTAGAGCTGATCCCCCCCCTCGGCGAGATCCGGCTCCACGGGACTCCTTCGATGCTTTCCATCTATGCGCGGGCGATCGCGAGGGCCCCGGGCCGGAGGCAGGGAGTGCTTCCCGAGGCGCTCGGACGGCGAGTCCCGGCGATCGCGGTCCTGCAGCAGGGCGCGATCGTGGACCCGGCCAGGGTGGCGCTGTTCCGATCGGTCTGCGGCCATGGAACGTCAGCCGACGACCCGGTCCCGGCGGCGTTCCTGGAGACGCTCTTCATCGGGCTGATGGCCGAGGGCGTGCTCTCTCGGGACTTCCCGTTCAGCCCGTTCGGGCTCATCCACGTGCGCCAGGTCATGCGCGAGCGCGAACCGGTCCGGGCCGGAGCCAGGCTGGACCTCTCCTGCAGGATGGCGGCGGTCACGGGCACGGATCGAGGCTGGGAGATCGACTTCGCCATGGAGGCGCGCGCCTGCGGGGCGGGCGGCGACCCGCTGTGGGAGGGCACCGCGACCCTGCTCAGCAGGAACGCGTCGACCAGGTCGAGGACCGGATCGTCGCCCCGGCCGGCAGGCGGGCCGTGGAGAGGGGCCTCGTGGCCCGGCCCGCATCGGTCGAGGCCTCGTTCAAGAGGCCGATCTTCATGCCAGGCAGGGTGGGGATCGCGTTCCAGGCGGCCGGGGGGGGTGCGCTCGGGTTCAGGGTGTCCGATCCGCGGGACGGCACGCCCCACCTCGTGGGGAGGATGTCACCCGGGGCACTCGAGGGATGACGGGTCGGGAGTGACTCGTGTGGAGTGACGTGTGGAGTGACGGGTTGTGCGTGCAGGACGTTTGTCCTAAGATGACGCCAGTCGCGTTTGGCCGATGGAACCGGTAACAAGTCTGCGGGAGCCGGAAATGAGGAAGATCGCCCTTCATCTGGTCGGAATCTCCATGATTCTCACCCTGGCCGGAAAGGCCTGGGCCCAGGATGCGCCGGTGGACATGACGTTCGGGATCCAGCGGTTCCTGACCGCCCCGGGGACCGAGAACTTCCTGAGCATCGACGGTGCCAGGGTGGGCAAGCATCTGGAGTTCACGGTGGGGCTCTGGGACAACTTCCAGTACAAGCCGCTGGTCATCTTCAACTACTCGGGCGGCGAGCTCGGCAAGGAGCGGGTCCCGATAGTCGAGTTCCACGATCAACTCGAGGTCATGGGGACCGTCAGCCTCTTCGAGTGGGTCCAGATCGGCCTGGTCGTGCCCTTCACGGTCTACCAGACTGGCAAGGGCCTGGATCCTCAGACCGCGCGGCCGGGGGGTGGACTGTCCAGCTGGGGCGCCGTGGGCGACATGCGGCTGGCCATAAAGGTGAGACTCCTGGGCAAGCCTCGCGAGGAGGGGTTCGGGATCGCGTTCGTGCCGGTCCTCTCGCTGCCCGTGGGCGGCTACGGGCCCTGGGCCAAGGCGTTCTCCGGGGAGAAGCTGCCGACGATCCACGCCCGGTTCGCCTTCGATTACATCTGGGGCGGCCTGCACGCCGGCCTCAACATCGGCTACCTGTGGCGGGAGGAGAGCCTCCTGTACTCGACGTACATGGAGGACGAGCTCACCTACGGCGCAGGGCTCTCGTACCGGCTGCACAAGTACGTGTCGCTGGTCGGCGAGATCCTGGGCAGCGTGGCGCTCACCACGCGCAAGGATTCCGACGCCAAGGGCATCTTCACGGGCAACAACGCCCAGATGCCGCTCGAGGGCGACGCCGCCATCCGCTTCCACTTCTGGCAGATGGAACTCAACGTGGGCGGCGGCGGCGGGTTCATCCCGGCCGTGGGCACGCCCATGTTCCGCGTGTTCCTCGGCCTCATGTGGACGCCCGCGAAGGCGGTCGAGGCCGAGCAGCAGACGACCAAGGACGACCGCGATCTCGACGGCAAGCCCAACAAGGATGACTCCTGCCCGGACGATCCCGAGGACTACGACGAGTTCGAGGACGCGGACGGCTGCCCCGAGGACGACAACGACAAGGACGGCATCAAGGACGGATACGACTCGTGCCCCCTCGAGCCCGAGGACGTGGATCAGTTCGAGGACGACGACGGCTGCCCGGATTTCGATCACGACAAGGACATGGTGCTGGAGCCCACGGACGCGTGCCCGATGGATCCCGAAGACTACGACGGGTTCGAGGACCAGGACGGCTGCCCCGAGGCGGACAACGACAAGGACGGCCTGCTCGACGCGGACGACCTCTGCCCGGACGATCCCGAGGACGTGGACGAGTTCGAGGACGAAGACGGCTGTCCCGACACGGACAACGACAAGGACGGCGTACCGGACAAGGTCGACCAGTGCCCGATGAAGCCCGAGGTCTTGAACGGCATCAAGGACGAGGACGGGTGCCCGGACAAGGGCGTGGTGACCGCCGAGGCGATCGAGATCAAGCAGCAGGTGAACTTCGAAACGGACTCCGACGTGATCGTCGGCGAGCAGTCCTTCCAGATCCTCGACGTGGTGGCGGCGATCCTGAAGCAGAACCCCGAGTTCAAGATCGAGGTGCAGGGCCACACCGACAACGCCGGTACGGTCGAGCACAACATGGATCTGTCCCAGCGCCGCGCCGAGGCGGTCGTGAAGTACCTGATCGACAAGGGCGTGAACGCGGACAACCTCACGGCCAAGGGCTACGGGCCGACCGTTCCCATCGCCGACAACAAGACCAAGAAGGGCAAGGCCAAGAACAGGCGCGTGGAGTTCCACATCGTGGGTGCGGGCGGAGAGGACAAGGGAGAGTCCATGCCGGCTCCGGAGGCCGGGCCCGGGACGGAGGACGCTCCTCCGGACGAGGGCGGCGGAGACGCGGACATGACCTTCGACATCCCGGCGGAGTAGCGGGGGGAGGAGGATCGTCGGATGTTCCCGCTCCAGCAGAGCTCCAACCCGTTCGACTACATGGGGAGCGTCTGGACCGTCTTCATCGTCATTCTGGTCATAACCGCCATCCTGTTCGTCGTGGGCAAGCCGCTCCACAAGTACCTCACGGACCTGAAGACCAGGCGGATCATAGAGGAGAGCGGGGGGAGCGACCTGCCCGTGCCCGGGCCGGGGGGGAAGAAGCCCGAGGGAGAGGGGGACGGGGAGAAGGACGGCTGAGGCTGGAGGCTCCCTTGGCAGGCGGTATCTTCGCATTCTACGCGGATCACCAGGACTGGCTGGCGAGCATCATCGCCCACAGGCCCGATCTGATCTCCGGGACCGTGAGGGAGAGCGGCGGCTTCAGGCTCGTGTTCTTCCAGGACGGCGACGTGCTCATGAGGAGCCACCCGAGCGAGGGCGGGGACGTGGACAGGTTCCTGGGGGTCCTCCGGAAGGTGCGCACCAGGGCGATGCTGGGGCAGTTCCTGCCCGGCCAGGCGCACGGCGAGAGGGCGCGCGAGTTCACCGCCCAGAGGTCCATCGGGTGGATCTATGTGCAGGATTCCGAGTCGCACGAGTTCGAGGCCGTTCGGGATCTCATCAGGAAGTCGCTCCCCAGCTTCCTCACGCGCACCATGAAGGGGAGGACCGAGGCCGAGCACGTCTTCCAGCTCGTGCTCGCCTTCCTGTTCGATGCCGGCAAGCTCGAGCGGTCCGAGCTGCAGCCCTCGGAGATCGTGGAGAGCGCGCGCCAGGCGCTCGGCATGCTGGGCGAGATATACCCGAGGGCAGGGCTGCGCCCGCCGTCGCCGACCTTCGTGATCTCGAACGGGTTCGGGCTCGCCGGCCATGCCGGGAGCGGAGACATCCCCTTGAGGATCTTCGTCAGGTCGGCCGTGGAGGGCGAGGTGCACAGGGGCGTGGGCGAGCGCCGCGACAGCCAGGAGGTCCCGGTGTACCCGCGGACCGGGAAGAGGGCAGTGCTGATCGCCTCCTTCCTCAGGGACGGGCACGACCTCTCGTACACGGGCACCCTGTCTGCCGGGACCTGGTTCGGCGTCACAAAGGACTGCAAGGTCGAGATCTACGAGTGAACGGCCACGGGCCTGGCGGCGATGTAGCCGCATGCAGCCGCTCCTTCCGCGCCTCTTCGGAGAGATCATGGACGTGCTCCTGCCGGCGAGGTGCGCGGCCTGCGCGGCCGAGCCCGCGGACTGGACCTCGCCCCTGTGCGCGGCCTGCTCGTCTGCGCTGGACCCTGCTCCGTCCCCGGTTCACATGCCAGCCGGCGATCCGGTAGCCGTCCTCCACTCGCCCTTCCTGTACGGGGGGCCGCTCGCCACGGCCATCGTGAGGTTCAAGCACGGGGACATGCCCGCGCTCGGAAGGAGGCTCGCGTCCCTCGCGATCCCGGTCGCGCCTCCGCCGGCCGCGGACGTGGTCGCGGCCGTTCCGCTGCACCGGAAGAGGCTGGCTGCGCGCGGCTTCAACCAGTCGGCCGTGATCGCGAAGGTCGTGGCGCGGGCGATCGGGGCGAGGTGGATCCCGCGGGTCATCCTCCGGACGCGCGACACGCCGTCGCAGGGCGGCCTGAGCGCGGCCGCGCGGAAGGAAAACGTGGCCGGGGCGTTCGTCGCGAGGCGCAGCCTGGGCGGCGCCTCGGTGCTCCTCGTGGACGACGTGTGGACAACGGGCGCCACGGCGCGGGCCTGCGCGCGGGCGCTCCGCCGGGCCGGGGCCGCGTCCGTGAGCGTGTGGACGCTGGCCCGCGTGGAATGACACGGCCGCGCGGCGTGTGCTAGCCTCGGTGCCGTCATGCCCGGCGAGGACATCAAGATCGTCTGCAAGAACCGGAGGGCGTTCTTCCTCTACCACATCGAGGGCAGGAAGGAGGCCGGGCTCGTGCTCAAGGGCTCCGAGGTGAAGAGCCTGCGGGACGGGCAGGCCGACCTATCGGATGCGTACGCGGAGTTCGTGGATCACGAGCTGTGGCTGGTCAAGGCACACGTGGCCGAGTACGTGAACGCTGGCTACATGAAGCACGAGCCCAAGAGATCGCGCAAGCTGCTGATGCACAGGGAGGAGCTGCACCGCCTCGAGGTGAAGCTCGCAGAGCGCGGGTACACGCTGGTCCCGCTCGCCATATACTTCAAGAAGGGCAGGGCAAAGGTCGAGCTTGGCATAGCGAAGGGGAAGCGGAAGGTGGACCGCCGCGAGTCCATCAGGCAGAGGGACGAGGAGAGGTCGAGGCGGAGGGGGGAGCGGTGATGTCGACCTCGGTAGGCAGACACGAAGGTGTCCAATGCCATGTACTGCCATTACAACCGCATGTCGTGAAGACAGTACCCCATTCTTGAGCTCTCCCTCATTCCCGGATATAGAATACGTACTTTGGTGAGAGCCATGGATGGAAGAACTTCCACAGGAGAGCGTTTCAGGATGCGCCGGGAGGAGTTCGGGGCCAGCCTGCGCATGGTGTCGGAGTGGTCGGGGCTCCCCGTCGAGGTGATCGACGAGATCGAACTCGGCACACGACGTCCCACGGCGTCGCAGTTCGAGATGCTGTGCCGCGGCCTGGCGGTCGATCCGGGCGCCTTCTTCAGGAGAGAGGAGAGGAGTCCTGCCCGAACGCCGGCGAGGTTCAGGGAGGCGGTCTCGTACTACGAGTCGGATCCCGAGGACCTCAGGATCCTGGCGCTAGCGGCCGAGGTGGGGAGGCTCGTCGCCGGGCTGTGGAAGCTGAGCGGCGAGAGTCATCCGCTGGAAGCGTACAAAAGCAGGATAGGGCTCGTGCAGGACGATTCCCAGATCTGGATGCAGGGCTACGACCTCGGCGAGAGGGCCAGGATGGTGCTCTCGGAAGAAGATCGTCCCATCCGGAGCATGAAGTCCCTGCTGGAGGAACAGGGAGTTCATGTGACCTGGGCCGGCTTCTCGACAAAGGAAATCGATGCAGCGAGCGTCTGGGAGCCGGGGGCGGCGCCCGTGATCCTGCTCAATCGATCCTCCGAGAGGACCAGGAAGACGGGGTCGCGCAGGGCGATCCTGGCCCACGAGCTCTGCCACCTGCTCCACGACAGGGGCGAATCGGAGCCGCTGGCGAGGCTGAGCTGGGACGAGGGGAACGGCAACTACAACGAGGCTGTGGAGAAGAGGGCACGCGCCTTTGCGCCGGCCTTCCTGGCGCCTAGACACATGCTCAAGAAGTGGCGAGAGGGACTCCCGGCTGACTTGGACCCTGAGGATCTGGCGGCGCAGGTTTCCCAGCACTGGGGATTGTCGTTCGAGGGCGCGGCCTGGCACTGCGGTAACTCCGGCATGATTCCGAGAGGAGTGGACCGGAGGATCGCGGAGTGCTCTTCGAGGCCGCGGACCGGCGTCCCGGAGGCGATGTTCGAGGCGACCTACGAAGGTACGCAGCTCGCCATCGAGGGGATCGGGACGCAGGAGACCCCATCGGAGACGATGGATGGTCTCGCCGCTAGGCTGGTACGCAGCCTGCTGGAGAAGGGCTCACTCTCGGCCTCGCGTGCAAGAGAAATCGTCACGTGGCGATGACTGCCCCCCTCTGGATCATCGACGAGGGCCCCTTCGGCCTGCTCAGCCTGACCGTCGCAGGGAGCAGGCGGATGCCACCGACGATCTGGGCGAGCACGAGGCAATAGCCTGGGCGCTGACTTCGGGCGAGGAGGCAATCCTCGTCACGACGGATCGCAGGGCAGCGCTCACGGCGCTCGCGGAGCTCGGCAGGGGGAGGGTCGCTCACGCCTTCGAGTTGTGGACGCACCTGTTCGAATCGAGGCGCATCGTCCAGGACGAGTTCATAGAGCTGTGCCGCCAGACGCTCGCCAAGGACCAGGGCCTGCCCGGGGTTCCGTGGTACGTACAGAACATGCCGGCCCAGGGTTGAAGGGGCCGATTGCCGACTGATCAGCGCCCCACCTTCCCCAGGCTGTGGTGCAGCTCCTGGATGAAGTACCACTGCTCGGGCGCGGCAGAGACGCGGCGGCCCAGCGAATCGAAGAGATCCTGGATGATGTCCTTGGAGCCCAGCGAGTGACGATCCACCTCCAGGCGGAACGAGTCCTCGGACGTGCGCACGGCAAAGGGCGCCAGCACGTCGACGCCGGAGTCCGTGAACCTCGACAGGATGCGGTCCATGCCGCTGCCGCCGTGGATCGTGCGGCCGAGCAGGCTCACGGGCCTGCTCAGCGCGTTGTTCTCGTCGAACACGTTCATCACGATCTCGCCCGAGCGGAGCGCGCCCATCATGATCTCGGGCACGGGCGCCTCCGCCCCCGCCACGTCGACGAGGGCCTCCCCGCCGGGCCCTCC
>CAZGVR010000005.1:0-1061 GCA_964528945.1 uncultured Myxococcales bacterium | reverse complement strand
AAGCCGTGCGTGATGAGGATCGGGACCAGGAGGTACGTGCCGCCGTAGTGCGACTGACCCACGAACGCGACGCGGCGATCGCGCCGGGCCTGCTCGAGCGGCGCAAGCGCCGATCCCACGTCCACTCTGTTCTCGATGATCCAGTGGGCCTCGAAGTCCTTGGACATGACGAAGAACTTCTCGAAGTAGTGCGCGACCACGCCCTCGAGCGACCTGCGCAGCGCCTCGGCCGACGAGTCGAGGCCCATGGTCCCCAGGTTGCGGGCCACGACCGACGCCTCCTCGGGGTTCGCGTCGTAGTAGGCCATGCCGCGGCCCAGCACCTCCCTGCGGCCGAACTGCCACGAGCTCTTGGCGACCAGCTCGAGCGTCTCCCTGGTCTCGAGGTGCGACTTGAGGCTCATGGAAGGATCCTGGGGTCGGCGCCGAGCGCCTCGCGGATCGCGAGGACCAGCGCGTCGGCGACCGGCTCGATCGGCGGCGGCGCGGGCAGCAGATCGTGCATGGAGGTCACGCCGTAGTCCCTGCGGCCGCACGGCACGATCAGGTCGTACCACGAGAGATCCGCGCACACGTTCACGGCCACCCCGTGCCCGGTGATGCCGCGGGACACGCTCACGCCCAGGGCCGCCACCTTGGCCGGCCGGCCGCCCGCGGCCCGCGCGAACACGCCCACGATCCCCTCGATCGTGAACGCGTCGATCCCGAACGAACGGATCGAGGAGAGGACGGCCGCGAGGAGGCGCTCCACGTAGACCCGTGGCCCGATCCTCCTCCTCTCGAGGTCCATCACCGGGTACACCACGACCTGCCCGGGCCCGTGCCAGGTGGCCTCGCCGCCCCGGGTCGTGCGGACGACCTCGACCCCGCGGGCGGCGAGGGCCTCCCCGGTCGCGATCACGTTTCCGGCGTCCGCCATGCGGCCGAGTGTTATCACGGGCGGGTGGGTTATGACCAGCAGCGACTCCGGTCCGCCGGCCGCGAGATCCGCGGCCGCCCGCTCCTCGAGGAGCCTGCCCTCGGCGTAGGTGACGACCGGCGCCCTCATGCCAGGGCCTCGC
>CAZGVR010000004.1:15054-21971 GCA_964528945.1 uncultured Myxococcales bacterium | reverse complement strand
GAGCGGACGATGCCACGCCGACGATCTCCTCGGCCGCGGCGCTGGCCAGCGCCTCCTGCTTCGCGAGGCAGGAGGCGGCCTCGGCCCTGACCGCGGGCCACGGATCCGAGAGCGCCGCCAGCGACTCGGAGGCCGCGGTTCCGGCGAACTCGCCCTTGGCGCGGCAGATCGTCTTCATGGCCGCAACCCTCAGGCCGGGCTCGGCATCGGGGTCAGAGAGGGCGCGACCGGCGATCTCGATGCCTGCTTGATCGCCGAGCGCGACCAGCTTTCCTGCCACGGGCAAGAGGTGCCAGCGGCAATAGAGGGTCGGCACGTCGTCCCAGAGCCTGCCAGCCCATTTTGCTGCGAGATCCGCCCAGGCCGTTTCCTGGTCCTCGTAGTCGAGCATGTAGAGGAGGATCAAGGCTCGCTTCAGGACCTCGGCATCCTTGAGGGACGACAGGCCCGCATCCAGGACGGAATCGATCTCTGCAAGGTCGGAAGCGCCTGCGAGCTCGAGACCCTGTCCGAGCCACGCGGCAGTTTCCACGTCCTCCCACGGGATCCAGCCGGTGCCTGCCTCGGCCGGCCGGGGATCCAGCCATCCGGCCGCAAGGGGTCCCACGCGCCCCAACCGGCCGAGTGCGGCCACGGCAACCCATGAGGCCGCCCCGTCGGCTGTATTGGCTGCCCATGAGCTCATCTCGGCCGGCAGCGGAGATCCCTCGGTCCCTGCCACGACGACCAGCCTGTCGACCAGCGTGGAGAAGAGTCCTGCGTCTTCGGCCAGGGAGGCAGAGGCTGCGGCCGCCTCCGCGAGCGGCTGGATGGCCTCGAGCCACCCGACGTGGATAGCGGACGCCAGCCCCATGTGCGCTCGAGGGCCCAGCGAGCCCCACATGCCGGTGGCGCGCCCGACCGCGGCCGGATCGAGGTCGCCGACGAGGTGCGCGGCCTCGCCCGACCTGTCCGGGTCCTCGAACCATCCCAGGAACTCGGCCAGGCCCACATCGGAGTCCACCTCGGTGTACGCAGTGATCTCGCCCACGTACGTGGACTCCGGGCTCGTACCCTTCGCGGGGTACACCTCCTTCACGATCAGGGACATGCACTCCGTGGGCACGGGCTCCGGGAACCTGACCATGACCGGACGGGAAGGGCTCTTGAGCGGATCCGAGGGGACCTTGACGATGAATCGCTTCCCGCTCGAAAACACGATCTCGACCTCCTTTATCCTGTTCCACGCCGAGGCCTTTGCCGGGTCGTCCCCCTTCACGGAGGAGATCGCGAGCGAGGTGATCTCGATGCCGGCGCTTCCGGTCCTTGCCGTGACGAACTCGCCCCAGCCAGGGCCGCCCGTCCCCTCGGTCCAGCCGGACTCGGATTTGCCGTCGCCCAGCTCGAGCGGTGCCCTGGCTGCGCCGGGGTCGCCCTCGTCGCCCAGGTAGGACGATGCCGCCTCGAACCTCAGGAATCCCTCGAGCGCCGGCGGGCCTGGCGGCGGCTCCTTTGCCGGGGACAGCGCAGCGGTGAGGGTGACGGCCTTGCCCGACGGATCCGCAGCAGAGGGCGCAGCGCCGCCGCCCCATCCCACGCCGGCCCGCTTCAACCTGTCGAACGCGATGGGCCTGAACGTCCCGGACTCCGGATCGAACCTCCTCACCGCCATCGGTACCATGCCGTAGCCGCACATCGTGACCTGCTCGTGCAGGGCGTACAGGATCGGCACGACCTCATTCGATCCCGAGGCGGCCGGCTCCCAGTCCAGGAACCACCCCCATCGCTCGCCGTACTCGCCGCTCAGGCCGGTCGCGCCCTCCCAGGCGGTCTTCACATCCCCCGAGCCGTCGATGTACGAGAACACCTCGTAGCTTCCGCCCTCGCCCGCTAGGACGAGCCTGACTCCGGCGTCATTCCAGGTCTCGCACTGGATGTTGCCCGTCTCCCACTCGCCCGTGGGGAGTGGGGATGACGAGCATCCTTCCTTGTCACCGTCCACGTAGCTGATCTCGATGGCCGTGGCCGAGACGCTGCAGCTGAAGATGCCGCTCGTGGCCTTGCCAGCAGCCGCCATGCCACCAGCCGGCTGGGCCGCTGCGATGGTGGCGACGGCAGCCAGGGCGGCCGGGAGGGCCGCTGGACTTCCCGTTTTTGCCATGTCCTAGTTGCCGCCGGGAATGACCGGGGGGACTAGGAAGTACACGTCGCGGGAATCGAGCGGCGTGAACGTGTCACCGATCACGTTCACGTATGCCCGGAATATCTGCGGGGTCGCCGTGGGCGCGACCGTCGTGTTCATCCTCGGGAAGATGTCGAAGCAGACCGGGGTGCCCGAGGGCACGGACGAGAAGTAGTCCTGGGTCGGGGGAGTGCTCGGGGATCCGGTCGTCAGGCCAGAGGTGCACACCCGCCACGAGCCTGTCCCTGCCGGGATCAGGGGGTCCCAAATGCTCATCCCCGACGTGTTCGTGTGGATGCGGTCTATGAAGGCGCTCACCGCGTTGACCGAATCCGAGGTGTCGTCCGCGGCCACGGCGTCCACCCTGATCCGGATGGAGTTTGAGAGGATCGTCACCGCGTTCACGACCTGGGCGCCCAGGCCAGTGCCGGTGGCCGGGATCGTGAAGACCAGCGGGGATCCGCTCCCATCCACCGAACCTGTGCCGTTGGCGATCGTGCGCATGTCGGTTGCGGAGGATCCGGAGTTGACCCCGATGTACTTGGCATGGACAGCGTTCATCGCCGATACGACCTGTGCGTGCGTCTTGATCGGCGTGCAGTACGACTGGGACTCGCCGAAGGTCTCGTCCCCGAACTGCACGATTATCGGGACCGAGTCCGCCCTGAAGCACGGCCATCCGATCGAACCGGGCGGCGTGCACGTCCAGGACGTGGGCCCCACCCCGCCCCAGGAGGAGTACACCGACACGGTCCCGGTGCACAGCGCGTGCACCATGTTCGTGTAGGGCTCGGAGCCCGCGCTAGTGATGGTGACCGTCGCGATGGCGTTCGAGACCAGGGTCTCGTTCACGGTCATGCCCTGGAGCATCCTCATGTCGTTGCTGCAGTAGGAAGGATCGCACTCCTCGAACCTGCCGAACCCGAGCCACACGTCCGGGATGGCAGCCCTGATTCCTGGCACGACCGTCGATACGAGGCTGGAGAGGAGGTTCGAGATCTCGCCCTCCATGGACCCGCTCGAGTCCATGGCGAAGAACACGTCGGCCTTCTGGATATCCGTGGAGAAGACGAGCGTGTCGTGGTCGGGCGTGGGCGCCTCGTTGTACGGCACCTCGAACACGAAGTCGCCGTAGGTGTGCGGGCTCTCTCCGCCATCAAGGGGATCCGACCCGTACGCGATCTCGACGAGGTCGCTCACGCCGTCGCCGTCCGAGTCGGGATCGCAGAAGTCGGTGCCGGTGGTCCGCTCGGTCGGGTCGGAGATGCCGTCGTTGTCCGAGTCGGTGTCCCTGTAGTTGGGCAGCGTGTCGTCGTCGCAGTTCGCGGGCGGCGTGGCGAGGTCGTAGTCCCCGGCCTCGTCGCGATCGGGCACCGTGTCCGAGTCCGAGTCGGTGTTGAGGAAGTCGTAGCTCCCGTCCTCGCCAGTGTCCAGGTTCGACTCGTCCAGGTCCGAGATCGTGTCGTTGTCCGAGTCGTTGTCCAGGTAGTCGGCCGCACTGTCGCCGTCGTGGTTGAACGGCCCCGTGGCCAGGTTGGAGTCCCCTGCCTCGAAGAAGTCCTGCAGGTAGTCACCGTCCGAGTCCTGGTCACGGAAGTTCGGGATGCCGTCCCCGTCCGGATCCGCAACGCCCTCGTCCGAGTCCCTTATGGTGTCGTCGTCCGAGTCGGAATCCCTGAAGTCGGGGGTGCCGTCGTAGTCCGTGTCTATGGGTGCGGTGAGCTTGTTCGTGTCCCCTGCCTCGATCGAGTCGGGGATGCCGTCGGCGTCCGAGTCCAGGTCGCTCGTGTCGGGGTTCCCGTCGCCGTCCGTGTCGATGCTGCCCCCACCCTCGTCCGCGTCGCGGATCGTGTCCCCGTCCGTGTCGGTCACGTCGGTCCCGTCCGGGAACGGCTCGGGGATGGGGTCCTCGGCCACGGTGTCGGCGGGCCCGTCGTCCGTGGCCGTGTCCCATGGGGCCGTGTCGGAGGGAGAGTCTCCCGGCGAGTCGGATGGAGAGTCGGGCAAGGGGTCGGTGGATGTGTCCAGCGTGGCGTCGTCGTCGCCGTCCGAGGTACCGTCGGGAGGAGTCCAACCGTCGTTCTTGGTACCGCCGCATGATGCGGCCAGTGCGGCGAACAGCATGATCGCCGACACGCGCATTGAATCGGGCATGGGTCCCTCCGTGCGGAGCGGTTCCGTTGAGTGTCAAGAAGCCTGGATTGAGTTTACATCACGGTTTGCGGCAGTCAACCGCCGATGTGTGTCAACCGCCGAAGTGTCAGCCGGGGCCCTCTGCCCCGGCTCCTTCGCGATCTTTCTCGATCATGGAACGGACCCCCTTGAGGGCGGCCTTGTGGAGCTTGCACGCCCAGCTCTTCTTGCAGCCGAGCTCGACACCGATCTCGTCGAGCGTCATGTCCGCGAAGTAGTAGAGCTTGAGGACCTTGGCCTGGTCCGGCGGGAGGCGGTCGATCATGGTTCGCAGTTCCCCGCTCTCGACCGCCTCCTCGTGAGCCTCCTCGGCCGTCCCGTCCACGAACTCCAGCCCCTGGCCGTCCTCGCCTCTCCGGTAGGCGATCCTCGTCAGTCCGTAGACAGCGGCCAGATCGCGGACGGTCGCGGCGATCATCGAGGCATCGCCCGACTGGGTCCTCTCCCGGGCACCGGCGAGATCGGCGGCGGTCCCTTCCAGGCAATCGTTCGCCTTCTCGATGAGGCGGAGGCGCCTGTGCACGTGCCGGCTCACCGGGCACTGCCTGGAGATCCCCTCGAGGATCGCGCCCCTCACCCTGTAGTGGGCGAAGCTCTCGAGCGGTACCCCCGTCTCGGGGCGGAACTGCCGCATGGCGTCCGCGAGACCTATGACGCCGTAGGAGACGAGATCCTCGATGCCCAGCGGCGGGGAGACCGCGTTGTGGATCCGCGTGGCTAGCTTCCTCACGAACGGCAGGTGCCGTTCCATCTCCTCCTTCGGCCGTCCACCTTCCACGATCGCGTTCCTTTAAGGGATGAGCTTCTTCTTGGGCGTCTCCATCGTGGTGCCGTCCGGCGAGTCGCGCCTGATGACGATCAGCTTTCGCGTCACGTTCATCGGCGATTGCCGGACCGTGACCAGGACGTAGTTGATCCCGGGTGACAGATCGAGGACCGTCTCGAAGTCGAGATGGGTCGGATCGGCCGAGTCCTGGATGGACCTGTAGAAGGTCTTCTCGTCCCCGAGGTAGACGTACATGTCCTCCATGGGCGCCTCGCCCATGGCGCTGCCCGAGAGGGTCACCTTGTCCGCCGTCGTCGTCCAGTCCGGCGAGATCCCGGTCTTCTGCGTGTCGTTCTCGATCGCGACCACGGGCATCCCGAGCATGAAGAACATCGCCGGCGCGGTCGACGGCTTGGGATCGGGCTTCTTCCCGGTCGCCGCGAGATCCGCCTTCTTCATCCAGCACCAGCCGTCGTCAGGCAGCCGCACGCGCACGAGGTCGCCGGTGCTCCTGTCCGAGAGCAGAACTGTCCCGGCCGGGACCGTGGCGATCCTGGCGACCGAGGGAACCGCTGACGGGAGCAGCGGCGCGTCCGTGGTCACGACCTCCCACGTCCCCGCGGTCTCGAGGATCTCGCCCGACGGCCCGCCGCTGGCATCCAGCTCGATCTTCTCCTTGAGCCTGACCGCCAGGTCGACGTCGACGACGACCATCTCGAGTCGGAATCCGTCCCCGTCGTACCCGTCGAGCATCTTGAGCTTGAAGTCGGCGTAGGCCGTTGCACCGGGCTCGATGCCCTCGAGCACTACCCGGCCCTTGGTTATGAAGATCCCCTGCCCCGAGATGTTCTTGATCGAGGCCACGGTCGACTCGCTCCGGCCGGTGCCCTTGTTCCTCACGTGGAGCCTGAGGCGGGCCTCCTCGCCCTTCTCGAGCAGGCCGTCCCCGTCTCCGGAGATGTCGTCGAGGATCTGCCAGGCCACGGAGTATGCCGGCTCGGCCGGTGCGGTCACGGCCAGCCTTATCTCCTTCGATGCCGGGGCCACGCCGTGCGCCTCGCGGAAGGTGAAGAGCACCGGATCAGTCCGGGACGAGAGCTGTCTCGGGACCTTGATCTTCTCGGTCCAGCTCTTCTTCTGCCCTGGCTTGAGCTTGCCCAGCAGGAACTCCCGGCCGTTCATGAGCCCGTCGTCGCTCGATGTGAACGCATAGAGCCTGCAGAACGTGCCCTTGCCCTTGTTCTGGACCGTGGCCGTCAGCTCGAACGTGTCGCCGGAATCCACCTCCACCCGGTCCGTCTTCTTCCCGTCCTCGAGGAACGTCACCTCGAGATCCGAGGCCTCTCCCGGAGCCGCGTCCTTGCAGGATTCCCAGTCGATCTTCAGCTTCTTCAGCTCCTTGACGAGGAGCGCCTCCTGGGCGCTCCTCTCCCCCGCGAGGATCGGGAGCGCCTGCTGGATCATCTTAGGACGGCTGGAACTGGTGACCTGCCTGACGATGTCGGCCGCTATGCGGATCTCCGAGTCGTACTTCACGAGGTCGTCGAGCCCGGACGGGCACATGCCCTCCTTCTTGCCGGGCTTGACGAACACGTACGAGAGAGAGTCCACGGACTTCTCTCCGCCCTTCTCGCCCTTGCCCTTCAGGCTCTCCTCGAGATCGCTCTCGCTGAACACGTCCTCGTCGTCCGCGAACACGTCGAGCCCGTCAGCCTCCACGAACATGGGCGTGAGGAGCATGTCCGGCTCGATCCCGACGCCCTGGATCGAGATGTCGCCCGGGGTCAGGTACTGGCC
>CAZGVR010000004.1:7256-15044 GCA_964528945.1 uncultured Myxococcales bacterium | reverse complement strand
GGATCCGTCGTTGAGCTCCTGGAGTTGCTGGATGGTTCCTTTGCCGATGGTGTGCTTATCCATGACGATGGCTCGGGCCTGGTTCGTCAGCGGGCCCGCCACGATCTCGGATGCGCTGGCGCTGCCCCTGTTCACGAGCAGGGCCATGGGGTAGTTCGGCTCCGTGCCGGTCACGTGGGCGGAGCTCACCTCCTTCGGGTTCTTGTCGCACGGGACCCATGTGGTCAGTATGTTGCCGGCGAAGAGGAAGACGTCGGCGACCTCCTTGGAGATCTCGAGGAGGCCGCCCGAGTTGTCCCTCAGGTCCAGGACTAGACCCTTCATCCCCTGCTTCTTGAGCTTCTCGAGGTGTATGCGCAGATCCTCGTAGGTGTTCTCCTGGAACCCGGTGACCTGCACGTAGCCGACATCGCCCGGGAGCATCTTGGAGCTGACCGAGTCGATGTGGATCTGCGCCCGCTCGATCTCTATGGCCTTCGCGGTCTTCCAGCCCTCCCTGGTGATCCAGATCGTGACCGTCGTCCCCTTCTTCCCGCGCAGGCGCTCGACCGCCTCGGTGACGTCCATGTTGACGGTCGATTCCTCCTCGATCTGCACGATCTCGTCGCCGCACTCGAGGCCGTTCTGCTCCGCAGGGGTCCCGGGCAGGACCTCGTTCACGATGAGCTTCCCCTCCGGGCTGGAAATGACGATCCCCAGCCCCCCGAACTCGCCCTCCGTGTCGAGCTTCATCTCCTCGAAGTACTCGGGCGTCAGCAGGCGCGTGTGGGGGTCGAGGGTTCCCAGCATGCCGTTGATGGCCGCGTACTCGACGTCCTGCGGCTCGATCTCGTCGTTCTTCAGCGACGCCTGGCTGAACTCGAAGATCGTCTTGAGTCTCGCGCTCATTGCCCACGGGCTGTTGACCCCGCCTATGTCGAACGTCTGATGCGCGGTGGCGACCTCTACGGACGCCTGCTGCTTTTCCTCGTCGATCCTCACGATGATGTCCGGTACGTCGCTCTCGATGCCCTTGAGGGCCGCCCTGAGCATCCTCGGCGGATCGAACTTGTCTGGCTCGACGTAGCAGTCGCTGAGGTAGAGGAGCACCGAGTTCAGGATGTGGAGGTTGGACAGCTTGTATACGTCCGGTGCCGTTTCCTCTTGCCCGGCGAGGGAGGTGCTCTCCGCCTGGAGCGTCGGGAGGAAACGATCACGCTCGGCGATCGTGAGGAACAGCGAGGCCGCGAAGACGGCCGCGACGAGCAGGAGCTTTCTGTAATTCCGTAGCATGACACCGATCCGCATTTCGGGGGACTATAGTGTCGCGATCGATCACGATCAACTCGTAACGGCTGGTGGCATTCCCGACCCAAGAAGTGGAAGCCGCCCATGCCCTCCCCTATAATCCCGCGAGCCATGCCCGAAGGTGGACGGAACCTGACCCACTGCCCGAGTTGCGGCCGTGAGGTCGACAAGATGCGGGCGGGTTCCGTCGGGATCTTCTCGGGCAGGATCACGTACTTCTGCTCGCGGGAGTGCAAGGAGACCTTCTCGTCCTCGGGTCGCCAGAAGGAGGCTCCCTTCCCGATTCGCGTCATTCCGGCCGTGCCGCCGTCTCACCCCGCCCGGACGGAGGAAGAGCCCGAGCAGGCCGCACCGGACGTGGCGGGACCCGTTTCGAGGGTCGTGCCCGCTCGGGAACGGCAGCCGCCCCGCGCCCGGCTGCTCCGCTGGGTCGTTCCAGCGGCGCTGGCAGCGGCCGGCATCGCCGCGGCCTGGATCTCGGTCACTCGGGGATGGGTCGGGGTCGGACCCTTGCTCGGCTTCGCCCTGCTCGCGCCGGCCATGATCGCCGGCATCGTCCTGTCCGCGCTCGAGTGGCGCACGACGACCTCAGGCAGGGCCCTCGACGATCTCCTCGTCGTGGCCGGTGCGCTCGCCTATGCGGTTCCCGGGCTGGCCGGCCTCCTCGACGGCCGGACGCAGGACTTCGTCCCCGGGATCCTCGGTCCGCTGGGCGTTCTCGCCGCGGTCTGGGCGATGAGGGCGCTGGAGGTCGGCCTGGCCACCAGCCTGGAGGAGTTGCCGGAACTGGGATCCCTCCACGCCCGAGGCGTGCTGGCGTCGCTCGTCAACCGTCCCGAGGAATGGGGCAGGTCCCGCTTCGTCCGGCACGCCGGGAGGCTGGCCCTCGTGCTGGCCATCGTCGCTGTGCCCGCCGGGGCCTGCGTTCTCCTGGTCTCCTGGCTGATGTCCGGCCGGTCGGGCGGGGCCCTGCCGTGGCCCATGGCCGCGGCGGTCGTGCTCGGCATGTCTCCCAGGCTCGTGAGGAACATATACCCTGCCTCCACGGCGGCTGCTCTCCTGAACGGGAGGGCCGACGGGATCGTGTTCTCCGACGATCGCAGCCTGGAGATGGCCGGTCGCGTGGATGCGCTCGTGCTGCGCAAGCGGGGTGTTCTGGCGGAGGCCGCGACCGAGGTCGAGGATCTCCACCTCCTCGGGGACCTGCCGCGCGGGGTGGTGCTCTCGCTCCTCATGTCCTGCGAGGAGATCGCCTCCGGCAGCGAGGTGGCCGCCGCGATCCAGCGCTTCGCGAGGGCCGAGGGCGTGAGGCCAGGGGACACCAGGCTGACGCGCCACGTCCCGTCGCGCGGCATCCAGTCGACGTCGCCCTTCGGGGAGATCTTCGCGGGGAGCAGGCTTTTCCTCATCGAGAACGGGATCAGCGTCGCCAGGGGCGAGAGCGCCGCGTCCGAGGCCGAGAGGAAGGGACACACCGCGATCTTCGTCTCGGTGAACAGGAAGATCGAGGCGGTGCTCGTGCTCGAGAACCGCATCCGTGCCTCTGCCAGGTCCGTGGTCGACGGTGCGCGTCGCATGGGTATCAGCACGATCCTGGTCACGGGCGACTCGGCCAGGAGCTCGGAGGTCATCGCCTCTCAGGTGGGCGTGGACCAGGTCCGTCCCGAGATTGGCCTGGCGGGCCGGGAGCGCGAGATCGAGCGCGTGCGTGACGCCGGGCACCGTCTGGCCGTCCTGGGGTCCATGGACCGGGGCGCCCCACGGCAAGTCGATTCGAGGGATCTGTCGATCGGCATCGGCTGGGACGGCGTCTCGCCCGTCGACCCGGGCTGGGGCGTGGCCGTGAGCGAGGGCGACCTGCCGCGGGCCTTGCGGGCCATCGAGATAGGCCGGTCTGCACGGCGCTTCGCGCTGGCCGGCATCGTCATCGCCGTGGTGGCGGGTATCACGGGCCTGGGGCTCGCGGCCTCGGGCCTGGCATCTCCGCTCGTGGCGGCGCTCATGGTCAACGCTGCCGCCTCCGTCATGGCGGCGCTCCGCCCAAGGCTCGGATGAGGTCCTGCCTGGTGCTGCCCGTTGCCTTCGCCCTTGCCTGCTGCGGAGGGCGGGCTGGCGGGGCCCTCATCGAGGAGGTGCGCGAAGGCATCATGGGAACGCGCGTCTCGATCAAGGCCTGGGTGCCTCGGGGCGAGGGCCGCGAGCTTGCGGCACGCGACGGGATCCGCGATGCTTTCGATGCGGCCCTCGAGGTCCAGAGACGCATGAGTCCGTGCGAACCTGACTCCACCGTCTCCGTCCTGAACGACTCGGCAGGGGGGGCCGCGCTCGCGGTCGATCCCATGACGTGGGAGGTCCTGGTCGGCTCGGTCTCGGTGAGCCGGCTGACGGACGGCGCCTTCGATCCTACCTGGGCCGCGCTGGACGGGCTCTGGGACTTCGGCGCCGAAGATCCTGCCCCCCCGCCCGCGGAGATGGTCCAGGCCAGGCTTGCCCTCGTCGACTGGCACGGGCTCGAGCTGGATGGATCGGCCAGGACCGCCAGGCTTGCGCGCCCGGGCATGCGCGTCGGGCTTGGCGGCTCGGCAAAGGGCTATGCCCTCGATCTGATGGCGGCCGCCCTGCGGGCCCACGGCATCACCGACTTCGTGTGCGACGCGGGCGGGGACCTCGTGGTGGCCGGCCGGAAGGGAGATCGTCCGTGGACCGTCGGGCTGCGGCACCCGAGGAAGGCTGGAGGAGTGCTCGCGACGTACGAGGTTCCCGGGGACACGGTCATCGTCACGAGCGGCGACTACGAGCGCGCCTTCTTCTCGAAGGGCAAGCGCTATCATCACATCCTCGATCCACGCACGGGCTTTCCCGCCGGCGGAACCATGTCCGTGACCGTCATGGGCGGTACGGGGCTCTTTGCGGATGCGCTGGCGACCGGGCTCTTCGTCATGGGAGCCAGATCCGGCCTTCCGCTGATCCGGGAGCTGCACGGCGTCGAGGCCCTGATCATCGATTCGACTGGCAAGGCTTCGGGGTCTGTCGGGATCCATGAGATCCACTCTTTTCTTCCCATTCTGTCCCACCATATTTGCTCAGGAAAATCATGTAACTAGAACTGGAACTTGACACGCAACGTCCGTGCAGCGTAGGGTCGTGGGCTGCAGTGGGTCCTGGTGGGTGAGCCAGGTCAATGGTCAGTGATGGACCCTTCTGCCTGGACGCGATGTTCCGAGGACGCAGCCTTCTAAAGCTCGACGACAAGGGAAGGGTCTCCATCCCCGCTCGCTTCCGCGAGATCATCAACGCGAACCATGGGGGGCAGCTCGTGGTCTCCCAGGGGTTCTTCACGGAATTCCCTCATCTCCTCGTCGTCCCTCTCGACGTCTGGAAGGGCTTCGAGCTGGAGTTCGGAGGTGCTGGCCTCTTCGACACGAGCGTGGAGGGGTTCCACGCGAGGCTGAGGACCATGGGCGGGTGCGAGGAGGTCAGGCTCGACGAGCACGGTCGGATACTCGTCCCGGTCCAGTACAGGGTCTACGCAGGTCTCGAATCCGAGGTTGCATGCGCAGGGATGGGAAGGTACCTGAGCCTGTGGAAGCCTGCGAGCCTCGAGGCGGCGCTGGCGAGAGCCGAGAAGAACCTCCCGGAGGTCAGGAAGCATCTCGCGGCGACGAGCCCGGAGCGCCCAGAGAGCCCCACAGGCCGGTGATGGTGCGCGAGGTCCTAGGCGCGCTCTCTCCGCGTGACGGCGGTGTCTATTGCGACGTCACGATCGGCGCTGGCGGACACGCCGCCTCCATCCTGGAAGCGTGCGCCGGTTGCAGGGTGGTCGGGATCGACCGGGACGGCCATGCGCTCGACCTGGCCGAGCAGAGGCTCGCCGCTGCCGACAGGCGGAGGTGGTCGCTTCACCGGATGGACTTCTCGTCGATCGACGCGGCGCTAGCCGACGCCGGAGTGACCGCCTGCGACGGGATCCTCGCCGACCTTGGCGTCTCCTCCATGCAGCTCGGAGAGGCCGATCGCGGGTTCAGCTTCCAGCTCGGCGGGCCGCTGGACATGCGCATGGACGATCGCGCCGGCTGGACGGCCCTCGATGTAGTGCGCCGGTCCTCGCAGGGAGAGCTCGAGAGGATGCTCAGGGACAATGCAGGCGAGCGGTTCGCCGGTCGCGTGGCCCGCTCGATCCACGAGGCCGCCCGCGCGGGAGGCATACGGGACACGCTCGATCTCGCCCGAGTGATCCGCGAGGCGCTGAGGCGGACGCGCTCGGGATCGGTCGACTCGGCCACGCGCACGTTCCTTGCCCTGCGCATGGCCGTCAACCGCGAGAGGGAGGAGCTCGGTGCCCTGCTCGACGCGGTCCCGCGCCTGCTGTCTCCTGGCGGTGTCTTCGTGTGCCTGTCGTACCACTCGGTCGAGGACGGGCTCGTGAAGAGGGCGCTCCGCGACTGGGCCGCCAGGGAGCTCGGCGAGGTCCTCACGAGGAAGCCGGTCCCGCCTTCGGGGGAAGAGGTCGAGAAGAACCCGCGGTCCAGGAGCGCTCGCATGCGTGCCTTCAGGAGGTGGGAGCCTTGAGGGATAAGCTCGAGAAGTTCGTGAGGGAGGCCCGTCTGCTGATATTCTTCCTGCTCGCCGTCGTCATCCTGGGCGGCGTGGCCTTCCTGCACCTGAGCGTCCGCCAGAAGGTGATAGAGCTCGGCTACTCGCTCAGCCAGGAGAACAACAAGGGGAGGGCACTGGTCAGGCAGCGGCGGGAGCTGGAGCTCGAGCGGGCCATCATGAAGAACCCGGAGGAGATCGCTCGCAAGGCCGGAGAGCAGTTCGACATGCACATACCGGAGAAGGGGCAGCTGGTCACCATCCGCGGAGAGGGGATCAAGTAGCGGGGATGGCGGCCGTGACTGACAGTGCGGGGATCACGCGCGGCACGAGGATCCGCATCATGGCCGTGGTCGCGGTGCTGGCGGTGGTGGCCGTGCGCGTGGGCGTGCGGGCCTGGGAGCTGCAGGTCGTCAAGAAGGACCATTACGCCGAGATGTCCCGCAGCCAGTACCAGCGATCGGTGCTGCTGCCCCCCGGTCGCGCACCCATCATCGACCGCAACGGCGCGGATCTCGCCATCAGCGTCATGGTGCCCAGCATCAGCGCGAACCCCGGCGACGTGAAGGATCCGGCCGGAGCCGCCACGGTCCTCTCCCCCGTTCTCGGGATCGAGCGGGATGCGCTCCTCCAGAAGCTCTCCTCGGGCAAGAAGTTCGTCTGGCTGGCCCGCCGGGTGAACCCCGAAGTGGCCGCCGCGGTCGAGAAGCTCGGCCTGCCCGGCATCGACATCATGAAGGAGAGCAAGCGGTTCTATCCCAACAGGCGGATCGGATCCCACGTGCTGGGATTCGCGGGATACGACTCGGTCGGGCTCGAGGGGGTCGAGCTGGAGTTCAACGAGGACCTGATCGGAAAGGCGCAGGTCGTCAGCGGACTGAGGGATGCGCGCGGACGCCTGATACTCTCGGAAGGGCTCCAGGACTCGTCCCCCGGTTACGAGAACTCCGTCGTGCTCTCGATCGACAAGGCCATACAGGCCATCGCCGAGGAGGAGCTCAGGGCAACCGCCCAGCTCTTCGAGGCAAGCTCGGCCATGGCCGTCGTGGTGCGTCCCACAACGGGCGAGATCCTGGCTGTCGCCAACTACCCGGACTTCGATCCCAACCATTACCAGCTGTTCTCCGCGAACGAGCGCAGGAACCGCGCCCTCACGGACCGCTTCGAGCCCGGCTCGACCATGAAGGTGTTCACGATCGCCGCTGCGCTCGCGAGCGGCAAGCTCAAGCCCTCGGATGTCGTCTTCTGCGAGGACGGCCGGTACACGATCGACGATCTCACGATCCACGACGCCCACAAGGACGGGTGGCTCACGCCGCTCCAGGTACTGCAGAGGTCGTCGAACGTGGGTGCGGTGAAGATCGCGAACTCCATCGGGAAGACCCAGCTGTACCGCTACCTGAGCCGTTTCGGGTTCGGCGCCACCACCGGGATCCCGTTCCCGGGCGAGACCGCCGGGTTCCTCCGGCACTACAGCGAGTGGTACAACGTGGATCTCGCCTCGATCTCCTTCGGCCATGGGATCAGCGTCTCCGCGGTCCAGCTGGTCATGGCGCTCTCCGCGGTCGCGAACGGCGGGCGCCTGCTCGAGCCCATACTCGTGAAGCGGATCGTCGCGTCCAACGGGACGATACTCAAGGAATACAAGCCGCGGCTGGTCCGCAAGGTCAAGCACGAGCAGCAGCTGGTGACCGACGTCTACGCCTACTCCTACACGCCGCGCGAGCCGGGCATCCTGGTCGTCGGCGCGACCACCACCCCCGACAAGCTCGCGCAGGCCTTCCACGAGGGCAGCCACCTCTACTGGATGGAGGGCGGCGCGGTGAGCGACTTGCCGAGGGCGAAGTGGTTCGAGATGGTCAAGGGCCGCCCCTCCGCCAAGTCGCGGGGGCTCGAGCGCACCGACCG
>CAZGVR010000004.1:4815-7246 GCA_964528945.1 uncultured Myxococcales bacterium | reverse complement strand
GGAATACAAGCCGCGGCTGGTCCGCAAGGTCATCGACGGCAAGACCGCGCGGCTGCTGGCGAGCATGATGGTGTCCGTCACCGAGGAGGGAGGCACGGGCGTCGAGGCGGCGCTCGAGGGCTTCCCGGTGGCCGGGAAGACGGGAACGGCACAGAAGGTCGACTTCGTCACCGGCGGCTACGCCGAGGACAAGTGGACGGCCTCCTTCATGGGATTCGTGCCGGCCGACGACCCCAAGCTCGCGATCGTCGTCATCGTCGACGATCCCCTGATCAACTACTACGGTGGCGTGGTCGCGGCCCCGACCTTCCGTCGGATCGCCGACAGGAGCCTGCGCTACCTCGGCATAGCCCCCTACGGTTCGGGAAAGCCGGCAGTGCAGGCCGGGCCGGGAAGCCATGCGGGCGACGCGGCCGTGCCTTCGGCCGCGGAAGCGGGGGCCGAGGCTGCCGCTGGCCAGCCGGCTGCCGCCGCGCCGGTGCCGGCCGGGACGCCCGGCCCGGCGGTCGAGCAGGATGGCACCTCTGCCCCTGCGACCCTGCCTCCACCATGCGCCGGTGACTGCGTGGAGGTTCCCGACCTCCTGGGAATGGGGCTTCCATGGATCCTGGAGCACATGTCCGGGACCGGGCTGAACGTCGTGGTCAAGGGCAACGGGCGGGCAGTCGAGCAGTTCCCCCCGGCCGGGACACCGATTCCCGCGGGCGAGACGGTCTCCGTGCGGCTCGAGCCGTCCGGATGGTGAGGTGAACTGGTGAACCTGGTCGAACTGGCCGGAGTGGCTGGCGGGAGGATCGTGAGCGGTGATCGCCTCGCTGCTGCGATCGCGGTCACGAACGACAGCCGGAAGGCCTCCAGGGGAACGATCTTCGTGGCGATCGGCGGGCTCAAGGACGACGGGATCCGCTATGCCGCCGATGCGATCCGGCTGGGCTGCCCGGCCGTTGTCGCCGAGGCCGGGCCTCCGGCCGGCCTGGACGCCGGGAGCGCCTGCTGGATCGTCGTGCAGGATGCACGGCTCGCCCTGTCCGCCCTGTCGGACGTGCTCGCCGGAAATCCGACCCGGAAGCTCCGGGTGGTGGGGATAACCGGAACCAACGGCAAGACAACGACGAGCTACCTGGCGGCCGCAGGGCTGGAGGCGGCCGGCGTTCCGGCGGCCCTCATCGGGACGATCGAGACCCGTGCGTGCGGCCGGACCAGGAAGTCGAGCCTGACCACGCCCGAGGCGCCCGTCATACACGGGATCGCTGCCGAGCAGGTGGAATGCGGTGGCGGTGCGCTGGTGTTCGAGGTGTCGAGCCACGCGCTCAAGCTGAGGCGGGCCGACCACGTCGACTTCGACGCGGCCGTCTTCACGAACCTCACGCAGGATCACCTGGATTTCCATCCCACGTGGGACGATTACCTCGGGAGCAAGCGACGGCTGTTCGCCGAGCTGCTGCCCGCGGACGGCGTGGCCGTCGTCAACTCGGACGATCCCTGGACCGCCGAGGTCACCAGGGGAGCCCGTGCGAGGCTCCTCACCTACTCCATGGACCCGTCGTCGCGCGCGGACCTCAAGCCTCTCGCATGCGAGAGCGGCATCGACGGGTTCAGGGCGACGCTCGCCACGCCCTGGGGGAAGATCGAGGCCGGCAGCCGCCTGGTCGGATCCGTGAACGTCCTCAACTTCATGGCCGCGCTCGGCGCGACCGCCTCCCTGGGCCTCGATCCCGCGGTCCTGGCCGGCGGGATGGGCCGGCTCGCCGCCGTGCCGGGACGCCTGGCCTGCATGGCCGCGAAGGGCGGGAGGCGCATATTCGTCGACTACTCGCACACGCCGGACGCCGTCAGGGCGGCGTGCGAGATCCTGCGTCCCATGACCGCCGGGAAGCTCTGGGTCGTGATCGGCTGCGGCGGGGACCGTGACCGCGGCAAGAGGCCGAAGATGGGACGGGCCGCCGGCGAGGGGGGTCACATCGTGGTGGTGACCAGCGACAACCCGAGGACCGAGGACCCGATGGCCATCATCGACATGATCGTCCCCGGCGTGGAGCAGGCCGGGCTCGCGAGGAGGGGCGCAGTCCCGGATGCCGGAGCCCGGGGCGCCTACTACGTGGAGCCCGATCGTGCGAGGGCGATCCGGATCGCGATCGAGGGTTCGTCGGAAGGGGACACAGTGCTGGTCGCCGGCAAGGGGCACGAGGACTACCAGATCTTCGCCGATCGCACGATCCACTTCAGCGATCTCGAGGTCGTCGGGGAGATCCTGGGGGAGCTGGGGCTGGCCGTCTGAGGACGCCGTTCTTTGAAAACGGAGCGCGCGAGGGTGCGGATGGCACGGGCGGGATCGCCCGGCGGTGCACCGCGAGCGCGGGATGTCAGGTGCTGGAGGTTGGTGTGGAAGGCCGCGATGAAAGAGGTGGGGATCCGGTGGAGGTGGATGGCA
>CAZGVR010000004.1:0-4805 GCA_964528945.1 uncultured Myxococcales bacterium | reverse complement strand
GGATCCGGGGAGTGGGCGTGAAGCGAAATCGTTTTCCGAGGTGAAAACGGGAGCCGGAAGGGCGGCGCGGAAGGTCGGTGTTGGCCGGAGCGACGCGGCCGCTGACGTTCGGGAATAGGTCGGACGGTTGCGGCTAGGTGGGCCGGTGTCGTGGGAGTGGGACCGTGCGGGCGGCGTGGCAGCAGGGTGGACGGTCCGGGGTTGGTGACCGGCGGTGAGTGGGCGTGGTTGGTGTTCCCGTGGGGAGAGGAGGCAGACAGCACCTGACATCCGGCGTCCGCGGTCACGTGCATCAATCCTCCTGGAATGAGGTTCGTCCGTAGGGGTTCGAAAGGAACGTGGTCATGAGCTGGAGCCTCGGGGAGATGGCGTCTGCGGCCGGCGGCACCCTGCACGGTCCGGCCGGAGGCAGCGTCCATGGAGCCTCCATAGACACCCGGACCCTGGCCAGCGGGCAGGCATTCTTCGCCATCGCCGGCGAGCGCGTCGACGGTCACGACTTCATCCCCGAGGCGGCCAGGGCGGGAGCCTCCGCCGTCGTCGTTTCGAGGCGGCCCGTACCGGCTCCCGAGGTCCCCTGGATAGAGGTGGCCGACACGGCGCTGGCGCTCGAGGCCGTGGGACGCGCCTACAGGCGCAGGATCCGGGCCGTCGTGATCGGGCTCACGGGGTCCTGCGGCAAGACAACGACCAAGGAACTCGTGGCGGCCGCTCTCTCCGCCGGCGGGAACGTCACCGCGACACGCGGGAACCTCAACAACCACCTCGGCGTCCCGCTGACCCTCTCGCGGATCGAGCCGACGGACTCGTTCGCGGTGGTCGAGATGGGCGCCAACCACTTCGGGGAGATCGATCACCTGACTCGCGTCGCCGATCCGGACATCGGGCTCGTGACGTGCGTGGCCGAGGCGCACACGGAATTCTTCGGCGATCTAGGTGGCGTGGCGCGTGCCAAGGGCGAGCTGTTCCTGGCCATGCGCGAGGATTCGACGGCGGTCGTGAACGTGGACGATCCGCGCGTCGGTCCCATGCCACGGCGTCCCGGGCGCGCACTCCTCTACGGCCGGGCGGGAGCGTCCAGCGCGGTCGAGCCCGACGTGCGGCTCGTGCGCGCCAGCCCCGATCGGGGAGGGGGGCAGGAGATCGAGGTCGATGTGGCCGGCTCGGCAGTACGCGCCCGCCTGCGGCTGGCAGGTGCGCACATGGCGCTGAACGCGACGGCCGCGCTCGCCGTCGCGCTGGCGGCCGGAGTGGACGTGCGCGAGGCGGCCTCGCGGCTGGAGCGCGTCGACTCGGTTGGCGGGCGTGGGGCGATCCTCCGCGGACGGCGCCTGGAGGTCATCGACGACGCCTACAACGCGAATCCGGCCTCGGTCGAGGCAGGGCTGCTGACCCTGGCCGCCGTTGCGGCCGGACGGCGGAAGGTGGCCGTCCTCGGAGACATGCGGGAACTGGGGAAGGACGAGGCCGCCCTCCACTCGAGGGTCGGAGCGGCAGCCGCCAGGGCCGGAGTGGACCTCCTCGTGACGGTCGGCTCGCGCTCCGGGGACATGGCCCCTGGCGCGCGATCGGCTGGGCTCGACCAGGTTTCTGACTACGGATCGCCGGAGTCCGCCCTTCACCCTGGCGCCCTCCACTCGCTCCTTCGCGAGGGAGATCTCGTGCTCGTGAAGGGATCGAGAGCGATGAAAATGGAGAGGATCGTCGAAGCTCTGCTATATTGGTGAGCCCCCGGCGATGCTTTACGAGCTGCTATACCCGCTCCGCTCAGAGGCCGACTGGCTCGGCTGGCTGAACGTCATGCGCTACGTGCCGTTCCGGGCGATAGCAGCCTGGTTCACGGCGATCTCGATGTACTTCGCGCTTTTCCCGTGGTTCCTGAAGGCGCTCAAGACGCACCAGGTCGGCCAGTCGATCCGCGAGGACGGGCCTGAGGCGCACCTGTCGAAGTCGGGAACCCCGACCATGGGAGGGAGCCTCCTCCTGCTCAGCATCGTGACCCCGACCGTCCTGTGGGCCGACGTCCGGAACCAGCTCGTGTGGCTGACTCTCGCCCTCACCGTCGCCCTCGGCCTCGTGGGCTTCGCGGACGACATGCTGAAGGTCCAGCGCAGGCACAACAAGGGCCTGGCGGGAATGCACAAGCTCGTCCTCCAGGTGCTCATCGCCGCCGCCGTGTCCGGCATGCTCTACTTCTTCCAGGATCTCCCGAAGGACTGGATCGAAGTCCGCGAGCACCTCGCGCTCCCGTTCTGCTCGACCCGCAAGTTCTTTCCCGAGGTGAGCCCGTGGATCTACGCGGTCTTCGCCGCCTTCGTCATCGTCGGATTCTCGAACGCGGTCAACCTCACGGACGGACTGGACGGCCTGGCCATCGGCCCTGTCCTCATCAACGCCACCGCCTATCTCATCCTGACGTACGTCGCCGGGGCGACCTTCTTCGGTGTGTCGCTCGCCAAGTACCTCCAGATACCCTCGATCCCGTCCGCGGGCGAGCTCGTCATATTTTGCGCATCGGTGATCGGGGCAGGGGTCGGTTTCCTCTGGTACAACACGTTCCCGGCCCAGGTCTTCATGGGCGACGTCGGCAGCCTCTCGCTCGGGGGCGCGATCGGCATGCTGGCCATCGTCAGCAAGAACGAGTTCCTCTCGGTCCTCCTGGGGGGCATATTCGTCCTCGAGGCGCTGAGCGTGGTGACGCAGGTCGTGTCCTTCAAGCTTCTCGGGAGGCGTGTCTTCCGGATGGCCCCCATCCACCACCACTTCGAGTTGAAGAACTGGGCCGAGCCGAAGATCATCGTCCGATTCTGGATCATCAGCATGCTCCTTGCTCTGCTGGCGCTCAGCTCGCTGAAGCTGCGGTGAACATGCCCGACAATCGCCACGCTGGTGATAGAGTTCCGCCGGCCGCCGGCACGAGGGTGCACGTCGTCGGCCTGGGCAAGTCCGGGGTCGCGTCGGCGCTGCTCGTGGCCCGCCTCGGATGCAGGACCACTGCGACCGACACGAAGGGTCGAGAAGGGATCCCGGCCGCCGCCGCGCTGGAGGCCGCGGGTGTCGGACTCGACCTCGGATCCCATGATCCAGCGCACTTCACTAGTGCCGACCTCGTGGTCGTCTCGCCAGGGGTCCCGGACAACGAGCACCTGCGTGCCGCCGGGAGGGCCGGCGTCGAGATCATCTCGGAGGTGGAGCTCGCCTGGCGCTGCTCGAGGGCCGACTTCATAGGCATCACCGGATCGAACGGCAAGTCCACGGTCACGTCCATGACGGGATCAATGATGGCCGCCAGCGTCCGTCCGTCATGGGCCGGAGGCAACCTGGGCACGCCGGTCTGCGAGGCCGTGGGCAGGGAAGCCGACGTGCCCGGAGGAGTGTTCGTCGTGGAGCTCTCGAGCTTCCAGCTGGAGAGGGTCCCCACGATGCGATGCTCCGTGGCGGCGCTCCTCAACATCACGCCAGACCACATGGACCGCTATCCGTCTCTCGAGGCCTATGCGGACGCGAAGGGCAACGTGTTCGACGGGCAGGGGCCCGGAGACCACGCGGTCGTTCCCGACGGGGAGGATGCCGCCCTCGTCCAGGCCCGCAGGTCGCGCGGAAGGCTGCACCTCGTGGGGCGCGCCGGCGGCGAGATCTTCGCAGAGGGATCCACGATGCGCGTGAACGGGCTCGCTGGTCTCTCCGCCGACTTCGACGCGGCATCGCTTGGGCTCGTGGATCCCCTCTACGTCTCGAACGCCCTCGTCGCGATAGCGTGCTCGGTCCTTGCAGGCGCCGGTCCCGAGGCAGTGGAGGCCGGGCTCGGGAGGTTCGAGCGGCTCCCGCACCGGTTCGTCCTCGTCGCGGAAGTGGGCGGGGTCAAGTGGGTCGACGACTCGAAGGCCACGAACCCCGCGTCGGTCGTGGCAGCCCTCAAGGGAGTGACCGGCAACGCCATACTCATTGCGGGCGGGCTCGACAAGCACCTGGACTTCGCCGACATCCTCCCGGCCGCCCGGGGCAAGGTCCGCAAGGTCCTCCTGATCGGCCAGGCGGCGCGGGCGATCGAGGCTGCCCTCGGCGCGGAGCTCGACGTCGAGCACGCCGGGGACCTGGCCACCGCGGTCGCCCGTGCCGGCGAGATCGCCCGGCCAGGCGAGACGGTCCTCCTCTCCCCGGCATGCGCCAGCTTCGACCAGTTCAGGAACTTCGAGCACCGCGGCCAGGTCTTCCGCCAGCTCGTGGAGGCTCTCGGCCGCTGACCGTTCGCCTTCCGGCGCCCAGCGCGCCGGGCCCCGGCTCGACGCAGGAAATTGGAAAACCGGGACCGGCGTCATGTATATCCGATCGCGTGGATCACGCCTTGGAGACCGGAGCGGTTCCCGCAGGGGACTCCTGTCCCCCCGGGCTGCGCACAGGCATGGCCGATCCCTACCTGCTCCGTCTGATGGTGTTCGTGCCGGTCATCCTCCTGCTCCTCTCGGGCCTCGTCATGGTCCTGTCGTCCTCCCTGGTGTTCAGCCTGCTCAAGTACGGGCGTGCGAGCTACTTCTTCGCTCGCCGGCTCGCGTTTGCAGGCGTCGGGCTGATCGCGATGCCCGCCGCCTCCCGCATGCCGGTCGACATCTACCGCAGGTTCACGATCCCGCTACTGGTCGCGGCCCTCGTCGGGCTCGTGCTGTGCCTCACCCCGCTTGGCCTGACCGTGAAGGGAGCCTCGCGCTGGATCAGCCTGGGAGCCGGCTTCAACATACAGCCATCCGAGATCGCCAAGGTCGCCATCGTGTTCTGGACGTCCGACTCGATGAGCCGGAAGGCAGACA
>CAZGVR010000003.1:23377-24360 GCA_964528945.1 uncultured Myxococcales bacterium | reverse complement strand
TTGTACCGGAAGACGTTGGGCACCCATCTGATCAGCAGATCCCGGAAAATCTCGATCTGTCTCAGGGCGACTTTCTTCTGCAGGTCAGCATGGCCGCATCTGTTCTTCGCCATGGCGAGTATTTCCCTGAACTGCTTGGTCACAAGTTCCTTGGAGTCGCCTTTTTCCACGCGTCCCAGCAGATCCTCGGCGTTTGCGAGCAGCACCTCGTTGTACACGATCACGCACTGCACGAGGAGGAAGTACGGACAGCTGGCCAGATGAGGCGCCATTGAATCGAAGCTTCGCGATCCGCCCGTTATCTCGACGAGCACCTTGGGATGGGAGAAAAAGGCGAAGCCCTCGTCCTGGGAAAGCGGCTCGAGCGAGTCCCTGACCTCGCCTTTGTCCTGCTCCCTGTAGTCGAGAACGACCTGCAGAAGGCCGCTCAACGCTTGGAGTCGTACTTGGTCTTCAGTCTCGGGCTGGTGACAGAGCCTCAAAATGTGTGGGTCGTCGATCTGTACGCCTGCTGAAACCAACTGGTTCCAGCCATCTTCGCCAGGGGAAACGAGCTTGATAAACTTGATATCTTCCTCGAATGCTCCCAGCACGCCTTCCATCTCCCGATCCAGCATCATGCCGATATGAGGCTCGACCAATTCGATCAGCGTCAGCCCCTCCTTCTCCTCCTTCTCCTCGGTCCCCTCCAGGAATCGGATCCTTTCACGATAGGCTTCGGTCCGCTCCGTCGGATGGACGAGCTTCAGGAGTGAGATGAGGACCGATTCGTCGATCCGTTCTGCAGCCAGGAACGCGAAGTTGACCAGAACGGTTCCGTCCTCGAATACGGCGAGCGACTCGTACAGGTCGAACCTCCACTCCTCCTTGTCGTCCGGGCGATTCCAGCTTCGTTCGACACCCTCCGAAACGAAATCGAGCGTGGAAGGTATTTGACGCGTACCTCCACATGATCTCTTTCCAATGCCTTGCAGATCACCGGT
>CAZGVR010000003.1:21931-23367 GCA_964528945.1 uncultured Myxococcales bacterium | reverse complement strand
CGGTACGCCGGCCCTTGACATGGCCGGTTGCACTATGTCGCGGAAGAGGGAGGAAGGCGTCGTATATCTTTTGTCCCCGGCGAGCTTCTTCCGAAATCCGGAGAGGGCTATGGCCTTGCCAGGCTCCCACAAGCTGAGCTTGAACGTGAACAGGACCGATGCCTTGGAATCGACGCTTCCGCCGAACCGAAGTCGAGGCTCTTCGTCGATGATGGTGTCGCTCATTGACCGTCTCCTGCGAGATCCATCGTCCCGATGCGTCGCCTGGTCTCGAGCCAGCGCGACATCTCCCTGAAATCGGCGTCTTCTTCGGGCGTGACCGATTGCGCTCGGTAGAACTCGTGCAGGAAGCGGTGGAGGCGATCGCTTTCCAGCTCCGAGTCGGGGCCGAGTCCGCTCTGGTGGGCAAGCAGGAACAACCAGTCCACGGGACCACGACCTGCGCCGAGCGGTGGCTGGACGTAGGGCATGTCTACGATCCTGAAGCCGAGATTACTCAGTATTCGGAGCCGGAGCGAGCGGTCGAACCCCCCGTCCTTCAGGGCCCTCTCCGGATCTTCCGCCTCGGCCAACAGGATTGGCGGACTACTTTCGCGGTCAGCGGTTCGCGCCTGCATGGACAGCTCGATTGCGGATTCCAGGAGCCGCCGCCCGATCCCACTACCCCTGCCATCTGCTCGCACGGCGATGTAGGCCAGGAGCCATGTCCCCGATTCGCGGTACAGCTCGAGGTTCAGCCCTCCCAGGACGTTGCCTTCTTCCATCGCCACTGCAATGTGAAGCTCCGGCAACGGCGGCTCATTGGGGGACGCAGCGTCCAGCAGCGGAGGCCAGACATCCGGGTCTTCGGCCTCGTCGCGTATGGGGAATGCTATCCTGTAAACGGAAACCCAGTGCGAGAGCAGCTTCGCGCGTTCCAGGTGATCCGCGACGTCCCTCAGATCGATGATACGCATGGGTACATGCATGGAAACTATAATGATCTGGCGGGTCGGAACCCGAAGTAGTTGCTGAGACCGGCAGGGTTGCCCATGTACCGGGCAGCGGCCCGGCTTCCCAGGGCATAGTCGTACGAAGAACGCCCTCGCATCGCTCGGTACGGTCCCGCTTCCAGTCCCCACGGGTCGGTTTCATCTCCAGAATAAAGGGTGAAAACGTCGTGGCACCATTCCATCACGTTTCCAAGCATGTCGTATAGCCCCCAGGCGTTCGGGCTCTTCCCACCCACGGGATGCGTCGTTCCGGAGGCGTTTCCGCAGAACCACGCGATCGGATCCAAGATGGCATTGGGCGATTCGCAATACTGGTGCGACGAGTCGATCGTGCCATTGTAGGTCGATGTGGTCGTCCCTGCCCGGGCCGCAAACTCCCACTCCGCCTCGGTCGGCAACCTGTAGCCTGGGCAGTCGTACGGCGCAGTGAAAGAAACAGCCCGA
>CAZGVR010000003.1:0-21921 GCA_964528945.1 uncultured Myxococcales bacterium | reverse complement strand
ACGTGTAGCATGTCGCCTTCCCTTCGGACAGCGAAAGAGCGTTCGTGTATGCCGCCGCCTCGTGCCAGGTCACCATGTCCACCGGGCAGTTGCCGCCGCATGATGAGAAGCCGGAAGGGTTGTATCCCATCAAAGAATAGAACTGATCCTGCGTCACCTCCGTTGCCTGGATCTCGAACGAACGCGTCAAGGTCACGAAATGTTCTTCTTCGTATGCATCATGTCCCAGTTCTGATTCCGGCGACCCCATCGTGAACGTTCCAGCCGTGATAGCGATCATTCTATGCTTGCACGTTCCGCCCACGATGCACTCCTGCCAGGGAGTGCAGTCGACGTATCCATCGCAGTTCTCGTCTATACCATCGCTACAGATCTCCTGTGCTCCTCGGTACGCCGCGGCATTTCCGTCGTTGCAGTCGTCGCCTCCGCAGGCCACGTCAATGTGTCCGTCGAGATCATCGTCTGGGAGGTCGTCGTTCCAAGCCCCGTCGCACCCCTGGTCCTTCGTGTCGCAGATCTCGGGTGCACCAAGGAACGTCAGCGGATCGTCGTCGTCGCAGTCCGTGCCGCCGCATGCGACCGGCGAGTAGCCGTCACCGTCGGTGTCGCTGTCCACGGCCCCGTCGCAGTCGTTGTCCAGGTCGTTGCACCTTCGCGTTGCGCCGGGATGGATGAGAGGGTCGTCGTCGCCGCAATCGTTTCCTCCGCACCACACGGCCACGTACCCGTCCACGTCGTAGTCCTGGTCGACGTGCCCGTCGCAGTCCGAGTCCATTCCGCCGCATCTCGGCGATGCACCAGGGTTGGCCAGCAGATCGAGATCGTTGCAATCCCCGCCACCGCAGGCGGCCGACACGTATCCGTCCCCGTCCCAGTCCCGGTCGATCCTGAAGTCGCAGTCGTTGTCCAGCCCGTTGCACCTCTCGGGCGCACCTGGATACACGTGCTCGTCCCCGTCGTCGCAGTCGTCCCCGCCGGCGCACCACGTCGCGTGATGGCCGTCCCCGTCCTCGTCCCTGTCGATCATCCCGTCGCAGTTGTTGTCGGCCCCGTCGCACCGCTCCATGCCTCCCGGGAAGATCCCGGCATCCATGTCGTCGCAATCGTCTCCGCCGCATGCCGCGTCGATGTAGGTATCCCCGTCTTTGTCCTCTCCGCCCTCCACATCGGCATCGTCGTCATCGCAGTCGTCGCCACCGCAGAGGACCGCAGTGTAGCCGTCCCCGTCATTGTCGGCGTCGATCCCGCCATCGCAATCGTGATCCAGTCCGTCGCAGAGCCTGCTCGCACCCGAATACGTGTCGGCCCTCGTGTCATCGCAGTCGTCCCCGCCGACACAGGCGTCCGAGAGATGCCCATCACCGTCTCCGTCGTTGTCGTTAAACGTGTCGCAGTTCCGATCCTCGTCGGCACACGTGATGGCAGAGTCCGGGTGTATACCGTCGTCCGAGTCGTCGCAGTCGGTTCCTCCGCACGACGTCCCCTCGATCTCCCGTGCCGGGTACCCGTCGCCGTCGGCATCAATCGCTTCGTGCCGACACAAGTCGTAATCCGGGTCGCACGAATCCGCCGTGCAGGGGTTCGCGTCGTCGCAATCCCCGTCCGAACTGCACTCGACTTCGGAATTGGTGTCTTCGGTATCGGGATCGGCATCGCTCGTACCATCCGAGTCGTCCGCGAGCGTATCCAAATGCGTGTCCTCTCTGCCGTTGCCGTTGTTTCCGCAGGCAACGATGACAAGGGAGATAAGTGCGAGGATGACTCCCCTCATAACTATCCTCCGTGCAATATTGAGAAGTTACTCCCAGTCGACGGGGTGAACAAGGCATGCGGGAGGTTGCCCGACGACCCGACGACGCAGAGGTTGACGGGCCTGCGTATTGGCGTATCCTTGATCGACTATCCACGGCGATCCCGCCATCAAGGGAGGCAAGAGGCAACATGAAGCGCAATACGATGATCGCATGTATTCTCCTTGGCGCGGCCGCGCTCGCCATGGGCTGCGGCGGCAACATCAAGAGCCACGGGGACGGGGATGACGACACCCTGACGGACGGCGCCGACCCGGGCGACTCGACCGATGGGACCGACGTCCCGGACGGCACCGACGGCACTGACGTGCCCGACGGGGCCGACACGACCGACGGCGCGGACACCACGCCCGAGTGCACGACCGACGCCGAGTGCGACGACGGCGAGGACTGCAACGGCTCGGAGACGTGCGGCACGGACGGCGCCTGCGAGTCCGGTACCCCGCTCGGGGACGGCGACCCCTGCGAGGTGGACGGCGCTGCCGGCGAGTGCAGCGCGGAGACGTGCGTGACGCTCACGTGCGGGGACGGGGTCGAGGACGCGGGCGAGGAGTGCGACGACGGCAACGACGTGGCCGGCGACGGGTGCGAGGACACCTGCAGGTTCTCGTGCCACTCGGACCCCGGGTGCGATGACGGGAACGACTGCACGGACGACTCGTGCGAGTACGGCGGTAACGGCCGGATCTGCGCGCACGCGGACAACACGGCCGAGTGCGAGGACGGCGACGACTGCACGGACCCGGACGGTTGCGCGGCCGGCGCGTGCACGCCCGCCCCGGGCATCTGCGGCTGCGACGCGGACGTGGACTGCGTGCCGTACGAGGACGGCGATCTCTGCAACGGCACCCTCGTGTGCGACACGACCGCGGGCACGTGCGACGTGGACCCGGGCACCATCGTCACCTGCCCGGGCTCGGCGACCGTGTGCACGACCTACTCCTGCGTTCCGCTGACGGGCGAGTGCCCGGCATCGTTCGCCACGGTGGGCACGCCGTGCGAGGACGACTCGAACGCGTGCACTGACGACGCGTGCGATCTCGCGGGCGGCTGCGAGCACGCTGCCACGGACTGCGACGACGGCGACGTCTGCACGACCGACGATTGCGACACCACGACCGGATGCACCCACGCCGACGTCCCTGGCTGCTGCCACTTGGACGGCGACTGCGACGACACGAACCCCTGCACGACGGACACGTGCGGCGCGGGCGACACGTGCGAGCACGCGGCCATCGACTGCGACGACTCGGACGACTGCACGGCCGACTCGTGCGACCCGGCCTCCGGGTGCGTGCACCCCGCGATCTCGTGCGACGACTCGAACGACTGCACGGCCGACTACTGCCTGCCGGTGGGCGGGTGCGTGTACGGCTTCGCCACCCCGGGCACGCCCTGCAACGACGGCGACGGGTGCACGGGCCCTGACACGTGCGGCGGCGGCGGCGCCTGCAACCCTGGCCCGATGCTGCCCGGACCGCAGTGGTACAGGGACGCGGACGGGGACACCCAGGGCGATCCGGACGCCAGGACCTGCGCTCCCACCGCGCCCGCGGGCTACGTCGGCAACTTCAACGACTGCTGCGACTCCGAGGCCAGCGTGCACCTCAACCAGATGAGCTACTTCTGCAGCTCGTTCACGTGCGCCGGATCGACCACGAGGTCCTGGGACTACAACTGCGGCGGCGCGGACATCCAGCAGTACCCGGACCTGGGAAGCTGCATCAACTACGGGATGTGGTGCGACGCCAACCCGGGATGGCAGGGGACCTCGGTCCCTGCCTGCGGCGTGACAGCGAGCTACATCACGGGCTGCGCCGCGGGCTGCACTCCCACGGTCGTGAGCCGCTGCCAGGCCTGCAGGTAGCCCTCAGTCGAACTTCTCCTGGTCCTCGGCCTCGGCCCTGCCTGCCCTGTCGTATCCCACGATCTCGATCTTCGGCGAGTAGTACCAGTCGAACATGTCCCGCCTGAGCTTGGCCATCCAGGTCCTGCCCTCCGCCTTCCTCCTCTGGTTGTAGAAGACCACGCCCTCGGCCATGACCTTGTCCTCGATCCCGAGCTTGGAGGCGCGCTTCGTGTAGTACCTCGAGAAGAGGAAGTCCTTGAACCACGAGCTCCAGTTCTCGAAGTTCCGCGGGTGCTCGCCGAACGACCTGTACGAGAGGCTCGTGATCGTCCTCTCGAAGGGGTACCACTCGTGCAGGTCCAGCTTGTACGGGTTGCCCTGGACCTTGGGCCCGATGAGCTCGCCCGCGTACTCCCCGTCGCCCTTGATCAGCCCCTTGCCGATCGAGAGGAGGACCCCCTCCATGATGAACGTCTTCCCGCTCATCACCTGCAGGGGATCTATGGGGTTCAGCCGGTTCTGGATGGCCGCGAGCCTGCCGCCCTCGATCAGGCTCTTCACGTTCGTGCCGTCGCGCTTCTCGTGTCGGGGTCGTCGAAGACCCACTCGTAGCCCGGGTTCACCCTGTCCACGACCAGGTACGCCTCGGGCTCCCTCAGCTTGAGGGACGGGCCGTGCTGCTTCCAGGCCTTCCTGTCCACGGGGAAGGTCTGCCTGATGAAGGGGCAGTGGAGCTTGGGGAAGTCGCTCAGCATGAGGACATCATAACCTCTGCCTGGGACACGGACAATGTCGGGGAGCGTCCTAGCGTGCTTCCGGCATTCGGGGGATGCGGCTTTCGCAAACCCTCCGACACCGGCCGCCTTGCCCGGATGTTAAGCGGGCCTTATCGGTGGCCTCGACACGCGATCCCATGGAGGATTGACCCATGCCGGATGAAGTCCGCTCGCGAGCCCGTTTGGCAGCCGTGGCCTGTCTGTTCGTCTCGGTGACCGCGATCCCCTGGACTGCACTCGCCGGAACTGGCGGGGCCGAGCCCATGTTCGGCTCGTACGGCGCCCTGTGGGGCAAGATCGGCCTCGAGTACAGGCTGCGGCTCGAGGTTCGCGACAACATGGACCTCGACCGGTCCACGGACGACCTGGGGTTCATGGGCCTCCAGCGAGCACGCCTCCAGCTGAGCCTGGACTGGTCGGACTGGGTGGAGGCCTTCGTGCAGGTCCAGGACTCGCGCACGCTGGGCATGGGCAACTCGACGATCTTCTACGACGGCAACACGGACCTGCACCAGGCGTGGGCCAGGTTCACGATCTCGAAGATCTTCACGGTGAAGGCCGGACGCCAGGTGCTGGCGTACGGGGACCAGCGGCTCATCGGCGGGCTCGAGTGGTCGAACGTCGCGAGATCCTACGATGGGCTCCGGCTGAGCCTGCAGTACCGGTTCGGGACCATCGACGCGTTCGTGTCCGTGTTCACGCCCGACAGGGGCGGGAACCTCCTGGACGGCACCTGGCTCTTCGGCGTGTACGACACCATGAGGTTCCTCGCTGGCATGATAGTCTGGGACCAGTACGTGATCGGGCTCTTCGACACCGAGGGCGCCATGCCGCCCGGAACCGTCTACGGGCCTGACGTGGACGTCTCGACCGGCCCGGAGCGGGGGATCGTCACGATCGGCACGCGCCTCCGCCTGTCCGGCCACGGGATAGACGCCGGGCTGGAGGCGGCCTACCAGACCGGGTACCAGAGCGTTGGATACGACCGCGGCGATCCCACGGTGGACACGAACGCCTTCGCGCTCCACGGAGACGTCAAGTACACGCTCCCGGTGCTCACCGGACCGTTCCTCCGCATCGAGGCCAACATCGCTAGCGGTAACGGGCACGACGACGATCGCCACTGGAAGCGGTTCGCGAACCTCTTCCCCACGAACCACATGCACTACGGGTACATGGACCTGATGTCCTGGTCCAACACGGTGAACGGCTCCCTGGGGGCGGGCCTGTCCCCCTGCAAGGCCGTCACCCTAGCGGTCGACTGGTGGGTGCTCGCGCGGCTGAGCGAGGAGGACGGGTGGTTCGGCGCGGCCGAGCAGTCGCTCGCCGCCCCGCCCGATCCAGCAGCGCCTGGCCTGCACGACGGCGATCCGATGCTCGGCCACGAGGTGGACCTCACCCTGGTGATCAGGATCGGCGAGCACGCCCAGGTATCGAGCGGGTTCGGCGCGTTCGTGCCGCGCGGGTTCGGCCGATCGCGCGGTTCCGACGTCCAGTTGTGGGGCTTCGCCATGCTGAACGTCACGCTCTAGCGGCGCGATCAGGGCCGGCCCAGGCTCCTCAGCCAGGCGTTCGCGAGCGGCGCGGGATCGAAGCCGGTCTCCGCGAGGATGGTGTCCAGCATGTCCTGCATCCCGGCGGCCTCGCCCGCGTGGGCCGCGTAGAAGGCGGCCAGCGCGGAGTCCAGCGCGTCCGCGCCGACCTCGTCGGCCACGGCCCTGTAGAAGAGCGCGCCCTTCAGGTAGGGCACCTGCGCGAAGAGCCCGTCATCGATGATGTCCACCTCGCCGCACGAGTCGGGCCATGCGATGGACTCGCCGGTCGCGATGATCGTGTCCAGCCTGGACGAGTAGTCGTCCCACACGGCCACCTCCGCCAGCGGCCCGCCGGCCACGCCGACCGCACGGGCCGAGATGTAGTTCACCGTGCCCTCGGACAGCACGAAGTCCTCCCAGCACCGCAGCCTCACGCCGCCGCCGAACCACCCGTGCCCGGCCTCGTGGACCTGGACCGTCTTGTCGATCATGGCGCCCGTTGACACGTGCCAGTAGGGGTGGTGCTCGAGGCCGCCCTGCAGCCCTCCCCAGTCCACGGCGACCGGGCCCACCTTGCCGCCGAACAGGTACGGGCCGTAGGTCTTCTCGTACCAGTCGAACGCGGCCACCAGGTAGAGCGATCCCACGTGCCCGGCGGTCTCGCCGCCGGGCAGGAACCAGAAGCCCACCTCGGTGCCCGCGTCCGTGGTGCCCATGGTCCTGTACTCGTACGCGCCCACGCTCCACGCGATCTGGTAGGGGGGCGCGTCCTCGGCGATCTCGGGAGGGTACACGCCGGCCAGCCCGTCCGGGACGTTCTCGAGAGCGAGACGGAAGGTCAGCCCGTCGGCAGGCTCGGGATGGCAGGGGTAGAGGTTGCCGCAGTGGTACGGCCAGATGATCGTGGAGCCTCCCCCGAGGAGCCCGGTCAGGTCGGTCCTCGCCTGGAACGCGTAGCGGACCGTGATCTCCGTCGTGCCGGCGGGCAGGCCAACGTCCAGCCTCCCGGCCTCGACCGAGTAGAGCAGGGGACCGCCCGCGCCGGCCACGTCCAGCACATCGAGCCCCTTCACGTCGAACGTGGCCGCGAGGCTGTCCGACGGGACCAGGCCGATGGTGGCGAAGGCCTCGAGGGCGGCCAGATCCACGGTCAGATCCATGCTCGCGATGTCGCGGTCCCAGTCCGTCGCCGGCGGCGGAGGGTCCCATGCCTCCTCCTCCGGGGCGACATCGGCGGAGTCCGCTTCCTCGCCGGCGTCCGGATCCGTGCCTGGCGCGCCGCCGCAGGACACGGCAGGCCACGCGCAGGCCGCGGCGAGCAGGATCACCTGGACGAGCGATAGGTCGAGGTCCGGTGCGTCGGTGTGGGCGGTTCTCGTCATCGTCTGGCTCCTGCGAGCCGGATTCTAGCACGAGGCTCTCCGGCGGCAACGGCGATGTGGTGATCTCCGGGTGTTGACGTGTACGGCGAATCGCCGTACTGATCATCGTGAGCAGGAGGAGGACCATGGGCGCGAGGATTTCGAGCAGGGAGATCGGCAGGACGGATAGGCTCGAGGCGCGGATCCCGGCGAGGCTGAAGGTGATGCTTCAGCGGGCCGCCGCCCTCCAGGGGCAATCGCTCACCGACTTCGTCCTGTCCTCGACGACGGAGGCGGCGCGTCGAATCATCCGCCAGAACGATCTCCTCGATCTCAGCCGTCGCGATCAGGTCGCACTGGCCAGGGCGCTCCTCGAACCACCCGCGGCGACCCGTGCCCTGGCGAGAGCGGCCAGGCGCTTCGGCCGTGGGGGCAAGGGGTGAGCCGGAAACCGATCCAGGAGCGTTTCGTCGTGGAGATCCTCTCCGGCCGACACGACCGCGGCCGGTTCGTATGCGGCGTGGAGCTCCTCGACGTGTACCTCCGGAGGATCGCGGCGCAGGACGCACGGCGCTCTATCGCGACCGTTTTCGTGGCGCTGGAGAAGGAGACAGGATCGGTCGGCGGTTACTACACGCTTTCCATGTCCGGGGTCGCGATGGATGACCTGCCGCAGGAGCTTGCCAGGAGGATGCCGCACTATCCCATGATGCCGGCCGTGAGACTCGGGCGACTCGCCGTGCGGTCGGACGTCCAGGGGCTGGGGCTGGGCACCCACCTGCTCATGGACGCCTTCGCGCGATCGCTCCGGAGCGGCATCGCATGGGCGGTCTTCCTCGTGGACGCACTGGACGTTCGCGCGCGCGACTTCTACCACAGGTTCGGATTCAGGTCTTTCCTGGACGACGATCGACACCTCTTCGTCACGAGGCGCACGATCGAGCCTCTCTTCCCTTGAGCCGGTGGGCAAAGGAGCCGGAGCGCATGCGGGCAAGATCCACAGGAAGGCCCTCGCTGCTGCTCGTGAGCCCTGCTCACGCGAGCCGCAACCTGTGGACGCTGAAGGAGGTGGGAGAGCTGATCGGCAAGGGCGTAGCGTCCTACCCGCTCGCGCTTCCATACCTCGCCGCCATGACGCCCGAGCACTGGGACGTGCGCCTCGTGGACGAGGAGATGGATCCCGTGCCGGTCGGGGAGAGGCCCGATCTGGTCGGCGTCACGGCCATGGCCACGAACGTGGGCAGGGCGTACGAGATCGCTGACGCGTTCCGCCGGTCGGGCGTGCCCGTGGTCATGGGCGGTCCCTTCACCACGCTCGACTGGCAGGGATCGCTCGCGCACGCGGACGCGGTGGTCGTGGGAGAGGCCGAGGGGATCTGGGGGAGGCTCCTTCGCGACTTCGAGGCCCGGAAGCTCGGGCAGGTCTACAGGGCCGACGACCTGCCCGACATCTCGATGATTCCGCCTCCGAGGTGGGACCTCGTGGACACGGGGAGGATCCTCGGGATCAACGTGCAGGTGTCGCGGGGATGCCCGAACGGCTGCGAGTTCTGCTGCGTCAGCAACATGTTCGGGAGGAGGCAGCGGTACAGGGATCTCGGCAGCGTGATCGACGAGATCCGGTCGCTGCCGCTGAGGCAGCTGTCCTTCGTGGACGACAACCTGACGTCGAACAAGCGATATGCCCGCGACCTCATGGCGAGGCTCGAGCCGCTCGGGACCTCGTGGAACTGCCTGGCCGGCGTGGACGTGGCCGACGACGAGTCCCTGCTCGAGGACATGGCAGAGGCCGGTTGCAACTCGATCCTCATCGGGTTCGAGTCCCTGGGCCGGGCCGGCCGTGCCGGGGCGCGCAAGCGGCACGGCCGGGTCGAGGACTACGGCCCGGCCATCGAGCGCATCCACGCGGCCGGCATGCACGTGATCGGCGCGTTCGTGATCGGCTTCGACTCGGACACGCCAGGGACCTTCGACCGGATCGTGGAGTTCGCGCGCCTGCACGGCCTGTCGTACGTCATGCTGAACATCCTCACGGCCTTCCCCGGGACCGCGCTCCACGCGCGCATGTCTGGTGAAGGGCGGCTGCTCGACCTCGAGCCCGAGCTCCTGAACGGCCTGTTCCCGACCATCCGGCACCCGGTCATGACCCCGGAGCAGATCCGGAGCCGCTACTGGGAGACGCTGGAAAGGCTCTACTCCTGCGACGAGCTGCGGCCCAAGGCGCTCGCGGTGCTGGGCAACGGCAGGTTCCTGTCGAGGAAGACCGGGGTCGGCTTCGGGGAGAAGGCGCGCGGCACCGCCGCCATCCTCGAGAACTACCTCCTGTCCGGGGATCGCGCCGCCAGGCGGCTCTTCCTGGACCTGTTCTCCCTCAGGCGGAAGGGGCTGACCCCCACCGAGGTGATAGTCGAGTACCTGCTTTTCGTTGCGGCTGCGCGCCTTTACATCCATCGCACCATGCCCGGGAAGGGCGGCCCGGGAGGCTCATCCGGGCTATAGCAGAGATTGCGATGCGCCGCTGAGCGCTCCTGCCATGGCGCTTTCGGAGGTTTGTCGATAACGACGGCGAACCTGCGGCACCAGAATGAATGGTGGTTCAGCCTGGAGGCGCCGTGTTCTACTCGACCCGCTCGAAGCTGATAGCCGCGTTCCTGGGCGTTTCGCTCACCGCCGGCGGCTTCTCGCTCTTCATGGGCGGGAAGATCCTGTACGACGCCTACCTGTCCGAGGCCAGGAACCGGGTGCGGCTGGACCTCAACGTGGCACGCGAGATCTACGAGGAGAGGACGCGTTCGGTCGAGATGGCGCTGGGCGTGGCTGCCCTCGGTCCGGGGCTCGTGACGGAGCTCGAGTCCCGCGACACGGCCGCGCTCGGCAAGCGCCTGTCCCGGCTCGCGCAGCAGGCAGGTCTGGACATCGCCGGCGTGGTCGCTTCCGACGGCACGACCGTCGCGCGCATAGGCCCGGATCCGGTGCCCGCGCCTGGCCGTGGCACTGGCAACCCGATCGCCGGTCTCGTGCTGGAGCGGGGCGCGCCGGTCTCGGGGACGCTCGTGCTCGATCCCACCTTCCTCGAGAGAGAGAACCCGGATCTCGCACGCGCGGCGCGCATTCGCCTGGTGCCCGCTGCAATGGCCGCTCGGGGAGGTCCGGCGGAGATCGACCAGGGCATGTCGATCGCGGCCGCGGTCCCGGTCGTGCGGGATGGCGAGTCCCCCGGAGTGCTCTACGGCGCGGTCCTCGTCAACCGCGGCGAGGAAATCGTCGACAAGGTCCGCGACACCGTCTTCCGGCAGGAGATCTTCGAGGGCCGCGCGGTCGGAACGGCGACCATCTTCCTGGGCGACGCACGCGTGGCCACGAACGTGCTCGGACCCGACGGCAAGCGGGCGCTCGGGACGCACGCATCGCGCGACGTGAGCCGGCAGGTCCTCGAGGGGGGCGTCGACTGGGTGGATCGCGCGTTCGTGGTCTCGGACTGGTACATCTCGGCGTACGAGCCGATCACGGACGTGGCCGGGAGGCGCGTCGGCATGCTCTACGTCGGCGTCCTCGAGGCCAAGTACGCCGCGGTCCGGGACCGCGCCATCTCGATCTTCGCCCTCTTCACCGGGCTGGGGGTCCTGCTCGCGATCGGGCTCGGGTACTTCACCGGTGCGATCATCATGAGCCCGGTCCGCCGCCTGATCGAGGCCTCCGTGCAGGTCTCGCAGGGCAACTTCTCGCCGGACCTCGGCCGGATACGCAAGTGCGAGGTCGGCGTCCTGCAGAAGACGTTCTCGAAGATGCTCGCGTCGCTGCGCGAGAGGGACCGTAAGATGCAGGCCGAGTCCGAGATCCGCATGGTCCAGACCGAGAAGCAGGCCTCGGTCGGCCGGCTGGCGGCCGGCGTCGCCCACGAGATCAACAACCCCCTCACCGGGGTCCTCACGTACACGCACATGCTCCTCAGGCGCAAGGATCTCCCGGACGAGGTCCGCTCGGACCTCCAGACCGTGGCCGAGCAGACCGAGCGGGTGCGCAAGATCGTGAAGGGGCTCCTCGACTTCTCGCGGCAGACCAAGCTCGACGAGGAGCCTGCGGACGTGAACCGCCTGGTGAGGTCCACGATCGCCCTGGTCGAGAACCAGGCCCTCGTGGCCGGGGTCAGCCTCGTGTTCAGGCCCGGGGAGGGGCTGCCCATCGTCACGCTGGACCGGAACCAGATGCAGTCCGTGATCCTGAACATGGTCATCAACGCGCTCGACGCCACGAGCCCGGGCGGTGCCGTTACGGTCTCGACGCTCCACTCGGTGTCGGCGAGCCGGGTTGGGAAGAGGGGGGTGGAGATCGTGGTCGAGGACACCGGGTGCGGCATACCGGCGGAGAACCTGGACAAGCTGTTCGATCCCTTCTTCACGACCAAGGAGGTCGGACGCGGCACGGGCCTGGGTCTCGCCGTCTCCTACGGGATCGTCGAGCACCACGGCGGCAACATCAGGGTCCAGAGCGAGATCGGCCGCGGGAGCACGTTCACGATATGGCTGCCCGCGGGCGACGAGGCGGACGGAGGAAGCACATGACGGCGGTCAGGGTGCTCGTCGTCGACGATGACGCCATCGTGCTGGACTCCTGCCGGCGGGTCCTGGGCGCCGAGGGGTTCGTGGTCCGGTCGGTCCCGGGCGCGGAGGAGGGGCTCCAGGCCCTGCTCGAGGAGTCGTGGGATCTGCTGATCGTCGATGTGAAGATGCCCGTGCACGACGGCTTCTGGCTGGTCGCGCGCGCCCGGGAGATCGATCCGGGGCTGCGGATCGTCGTCATGAGCGGTTACTCCACACGCGAGACCGAGGCAGCCGGCCGGCGCGTCGGGGCCCATGGATTCATAGCGAAGCCTTTTCTCCCCGACGAGCTTCTCGCCACCGTCAGGGAGTCGATGTGCCCGGCAAGCGCGAGAGGAGGAGACGGGACATGAAGCAGCGGAAGGCGCTCGTCATCGACGACGAGCAGATCGTCCTCGACAGCGTGGGGAAGATCCTCCGCGACGAGGGCTGGACCGTGGACACGTCGCTATCCGGCCGCAATGGGCTCGAGATGGCGCGCGGAGGGCCGTTCGACGTCGTCCTCACGGACATCAGGATGCCGGACATGGGCGGGATGAGGGTGCTCAGGGAGGTCAAGCGCGCGCGGCCCGTCCAGCCCGTCGTCATGATAACGGGATTTGCGACCGTGCAGTCCGCGGTCCAGGCCATGAAGCTCGGGGCCGACGACTACCTGGAGAAGCCCTTCACCCCGGAGCAGCTGCTCGAGTCCATGGCGAGGGCGCTCGATCGCGCCGGCAGCAGGCCGCCGGAGCCGCAGGAGCTCGTCCACCGGAAGGAGATCATCGAGGTGCTCGAGCGCGCGGCCGCGGACGGCTCGTTCGTGACAGACCTCCTGTACCGGGGTGCGGACGCGCTCGACTCCTACGATCTGACCGCGCCGGAGAAGCTCGCGATACTGACAGGCGACATGTCCTGGATCGAGGAGCACGTCGGCAAGCTCACGAGCGAGCAGAGGAAGTGGCTGGAGCAGAGGCTCTCGGCCGAGATCTGGTGATCGCCAGGGGGGGGTGGGAGGAGCGCCATGCCGGTGAGGATGCTCGTGATCGACGACGAGGAGATCGTTCTCGACGCTTGCCGCAAGCTCTTCGAGTCCGAGGGCTACGAGGTCGTGTTCACGACCTCGCCGGAGGAGGGCGTGAAGCTCGCCCGGGATTCCCACCACGACGTCATACTCATCGACTGGCAGATGCCGGGGAAGGATGGCTTCGACGTGGTGGAGGAGATCGACCATGCGTCCCCGGACTCCGCCGTCATCATGATAAGCGGCTACCCCAGCCACGGACGCGCGACCGAGGCCATGAAGCGGGGGGCCATGGACTACGTGGCCAAGCCCTTCACGCCGGCGGAGATCCTCGACGCGGTGAAGCGGGCGGTCCAGCGCAAGCTCTCCGTGGACAGGAAGACCGCCAGGCACATAGAGAAGGCGGTCAAGCTGCTCGAGTTCCCGCGCCCGGACATGGACGACAAGGCACCCAGGACCATCGCGGAGACCGTCGCGGCCACGATCGGGGTGAGCAAGGCCACGTCGCCGTGGCTGAGCGTGACCGTTCTCGGGATCCTGGCGGGCGCCTACATCGGCTTCGGCGGTCTGCTCTCGACCAGCGTGACGTTCGACCTGTCCGCGAAGGTCGGGCTCGGCCTCACGAAGTTCCTGTCCGGCGCCACCTTCAGCCTCGGCCTCATGCTGGTCGTGATCGCGGGCGCCGAGCTGTTCACGGGCAACAACCTGATGCTGTCCAGCGTGCTCTCCCGGCACATCTCGGCGGGGACCATGGTCGGGCGGTGGGCCGTCGTCTTCCTCGCCAACTTCGTCGGGGCCCTGCTGCTCGCCGCGCTCTTCTACTGGTCTGGCCTGTGGAAGGTCGGAGAGGGCGCGCTCGGCAAGGCGGCGGTCGGGATCGCGTACACCAAGGCCAACATCCCGTTCGTCGAGGCTCTCGTGCGTGGCATCGGATGCAACTGGCTCGTGTGCCTCGCCGTGTGGATGGCACTCGCCTCGAGGCAGGTCATCGGGAAGATATTCGCGATCTTCTTCCCGATCATGGGCTTCGTGGCGATCGGCTTCGAGCACTGCATCGCGAACATGTACTTCATCCCGGTCGGCCTGGCCCTGCACGCCTGGCAGGGAATACCGGGTCCGGACAGGTTCCCTCCGGAGTCGCTCGACCTCGCCTCGTTCCTCGTGGGCAGCCTCGTGCCGGTCAGCATCGGGAACGTAGTCGGCGGCGCGCTCTGCGTGGGCATGAGCTACGGGGGCGCCTACCTCTCGCAGGTCAAGAAGTAGATCCTGCCGGCGCCGGCCCGGTGTATAAACGATCCCGTGGATCCCGCGCCGACAGCCGCTGCCGACTTCGAGGGCGGGCCGCTGGCCCGCGCCTCGCTCGGCCGCATTCTGGGGCTGGAGGTGTCGCGTGTGCTCGTGCGCGGGGGATCGGAGGTGCGGATCTCGATCCACGCGGGAGGCGGCCCAGGGGTCGTCGCGATCGTGCTGGCGCCGGGGGAGGAGCGGGACGCGTGGTCGCGCACTGCGTCGGGCCTGGACCTGAGGCACGAGGGCGAGGCGCTCGACGCGGCCGGGACAGCGCTGATGCGCCAGATCGCGTCCGGCCTGGACCGCACTGCCTTCGGCGACCTGCGCGAGATGGCGGCCCTGGATCCCGTGCCGGCCGGGCCGGCCGCACGCCGCGCCGCACCTGCAGCTCCCGGGGAAGACCGCTGGGGGCGGGTGCCCTGCGACGAATGGGACGAGACCTCTTCGTGGCGGCGCTTCGTGGCCAGGCGCGAGCTCGAGCGCAACTGCATGTCCGCGCTCGACGTGCGGTTCCCGATCCATTCCATCACCCACGGCGACATGGAGTGCAGGTTCGCCACGCCCACGATCGACGGCTGGACCGTACCCGTGCACGCCTATCCCTGGATCCGCCCTCTCGCGAGGACGGGCACCCCGCGCCCGTCGACCGAGGAGGCGCTGAGGGCGTCTCGGCGGACCCTCTCCACGGACCTCGGGGACGCGGACGTGATCGGTGGCGGCAGGGCGCTCCTCGGCGAGGCGCTCGAGCGGGTCGCCGCCGAGGCCGGCAGGGACGAGGTGGTCGTCGTGAAGGTCGCGTGCCTTCCGCTCGTGACAGGCGAGGACGTGCGCGCGGCCATCGGCCCTCGCGCGGGCCGCGCCAGGGTGTTCGTGACCGATCCCGAGCGCAAGGGCGACGACGACATCGTCGCGGTCCTCCTATCGCAGGCAATCTCGCGCGGGAAGCGGGCGTCCCGTCGCGCGTCCGGTCGCGGGGTGGGCGGCCGTGCAAGAGGGAAGGCCGGCCGCCGGCCAGGCCACCCGAGGGTGAACGTCGTCGGCATGCCGGCGCGGCCGGCCGGCGACAGGCTGCTCGAGCTGCTCGAGCTCGCGGGCATCGCGGTGAACGCGCGTCTCCTGCCGGTCGTCGATCCGGGCGAGGCCGGCCGCTGGATGGAGGCCGATCTGCAGGTCGTGGTCCCGGATCCGTACATGGAGAAGCTCGTGGCATCCGTGTTCGCGCCGCTGCCGCTCGAGCCCATCGACGCCGGCCCTCCCTGGGGAGTGGCCGGCTCCATCCGGTGGCTCGAGGCAGTGGCCCGGGCAGCCCGCAGGTCGGCCGCCATGGGGGAGGTCATCGGCCGGGGGATGGAGAGGATCGGCCCGGCCCTCGACGCCTTGACGAGCAGGGCCAGCGATCTGTCACTCGGGTTCGTTGGGACGGCCGCCGAGCTCGCGTCGATCGCGGATCCCGGCCTCATGGCCGGCATCCCGGTGGCCGGCATGATCGCCGAGATGGGGTTCTCGCTGGATCTGGCCGTGTTCGGGGACGGGGAGCCTGGTCCAGAGGGCATGCCCCAGGAGCGGATCCGCGTCGGTCGCTTCGCCGACGCGGCCGGGCTCGATTCCCTGCTCGCCTCCATGCAAAGCCGGGCCGTGTACTCGGACTTCCACGCGGACCGAAGGATCGGCAGGGCAGGGAAGACGCCGTTCTCGCTCCAGTCATTCGAGCCCGGCCCGGGCGGCGCACTGAGCACGATCGAGGCGCTCCTCCGGGCCAGCGACCTTCCCTTCTACGCCCGGTACGGCCGTCACCTTGGCGGGGTAGGCCCTTGAAGCACGGAGCGAAGAGGCCGGCTGCGGGCCGGCGCATGAACCGGCCATGGCTCCTCGGGGTCTACCTGGCGGCGAACGTCGTTCGCGACGTGCGGGTGCTGGTCGACGGGCCGGACTGCGCGATCTTCAAGGGGCAGCTGATCTTCCCGCGGCACGACCTCCTTTCCACGCTCCTGCCCGAGGACGGCCCGCCGCGCATGGTGTCCACCTGCGTGAAGCCGGACGACTCGGTCAGGGACCGGGAGGCCGAGTTGGGCAGCCTGCTCCGCGACGTGGCCTCGCGCGGACGGCCAGGTGCCGTGCTGCTCACGTCGCTGCCATCCTGCACGGTCACGGGCACGGACTACGGCCGCATCGCACGCGACTCGGCCTCGAGGGAGGCAGCCCCGGTCGTGCACCTGCCCGGAGGATCGCTCGCCGGCGACTGGATCGACGGGTACGACGCGGCGCTGGCCGCACTGGCCGCGTCGATCGATCTCCCCGTGGCGCGGCCAATGGCGTCCGACGTGGCCATCGTGGGCCACTTCATGCACAGGAACGAGGGGGACATGACCGGCGACCTCGGGGAGATGAGGCGGCTCGTCGAGGGCATCGGGCTGCGGGTTGCCTGCTCCTGGCCGTCGGGTGGGGCGCTGGCGGATCTGGCGGCGGCCGCGGGCGCGGGCCTGGTCGTGTCGCTGCCTGCGGGGCGCGAGGCGGCCCGCGTGCTCGCCGGGCGGACCGGCGCGGATCTGCTGGAGGCGGATCTCCCGCTCGGCCTCGAGGGCACGCGCCGCTGGGTCGAGGCGATCGGCGAGCGCACGGGCCGCGCGGGCGAGGCCCTCGCGTTCGTTGATCGGGAGCTGTCGCGGGTCGTGCCCAGGGTGGACAGGCTGGTACCCTTCTGCTTCATGGGGCGAGAGGCGCTCGTGATAGGGGATCCTGCCGGCGCGTCAGGCCTTGCCGGCGCGCTCCACGACCTGGGCTGCTCGACCGGGCACCTGGTGATCGAGGGTCGGGCCGGGCATGCGGCCTCGCGCCTCGCCAGGCTGCCCACCGGTGTCCGGCCGGTGTTCGAGCCCGTCGTCGACGATCTGCTGGGGGATCTCGTGTCGGCGCGCGCTTTCCCGGACGTCGCCATCCTCCCGGGGGAGTACGCTCCCGGGTTCGGTTCCCGCATGCCCGTCGTCGAGACGGGGTTCCCGTCGTGTCAGCACCACGTCCTCGACGAGGCACCCGTGCTCGGCTTCAGGGGCATCCTGGGGCTCGTGGGGCGGATCGCCGGGGCGATGATGTCGTCGAGGGCCTAGTACACGCACGTGAGCGGGGTATCGCCGCTCCTGGCCGAGCCGCTGCCCGACGACGAGGAGACGTTCGCGCGCACGTAGACGTCCAGCCCGTCCAGGGGCGAGCCGTCCACCGTGCCGTCGGATGCCATGTAGCCCGAGGTCAGGGACGCGCCAGCGGGCACGGTGCCAGGGAACCCGGTCGTCGAGGTGAGCGTGCCGAACGTGAACACGACGGAGTCGTCCGAGGAGAGCCTCATGGACCCGCTGTCCACGGACACGCCGGTGATGGCGCAGCCCGACGAGGGGTTCGTGAACACGAGCGTGAACACCGCGGACGTGCCTGTTCCCATCCAGCACTGGGTCCACGCGTCGACCGAATCGGCCTGGAACCGGACCTCGAGCGGGAGGCAGGCGCCGTCCGGGTCGCCCGCGTCCTCGATCGCGTCCGGATCGCCCGGGGAGTCCTGCTCCGTGTCGCCGTCCCCGGCATCGTCGAGGTCGGACGCGGTGTCCGGCGCCGGGTCCGCGGGCGTGTCGCCGGCCATGTCGTCGACCGTGGTGTCGACCGTGGTGTCCGTTCCGTCGTCCACTGCCGGGTCCGTGCCGTGGTCGGTCGAGGTGTCGTCCTCGCCGCCCGCGTTGCTGCCGCAGGCCACGAGAAGGATAGCGAGTATCGAGGCCGTGCCCCTCATGTTCGTCCTCCCTGTCAAGCCGGTAGCTTGCCCGCCATGCCCCACACCCAGCGGTGCAGCGAGTGCGGGAAGCCCACTCTCCCGGCGAACATGAGTATGCACTCCTTCTGCACGACCGTCATCCCGTTACCCGCGCAGAACGCGAGCGCCTCTTCGGACTCGGCGCCCTGCTGCATCCAGACTCGCGTCACGCCCGCCTCGTGGGCCTGCCGCACGACCTCGAGCGAGCGCGCGGGCGGCACGACCACGAGCACCGCGTCGGGCTTCCCGGGGATGGATGCTATCGATGGATACGCCTCCACGCCCATGATCTGCCCGGCCGTGGGATGCACCGGGATTATCTCGAACCCCCTCTTGCGAAGCTCCTTGACGGCCCCGCACCCGAAACGCTTGCCAGAGGCCGAGGCGCCCACGAGAGCTATCCTGCGGCACGCCACGAAATCGTCTACGTCCTACCTGCTTGTCATGACCGTGCCTCCACACCTGGGCCCCGGTCGCCCGTTCGATGCACGGCCGCCGGGTGCACGGCCGCAGTATGCCCGGGCGGCACGGTGAAGTGAAGGCCGCGGGCTGCGGCGGACCTCTACCCGTACGTGCCGTCCGAGCATATGTGGATGGGGTACTCGTCCACGTGGCCGCACGGGGGGTGCGCCTCGTCGAACTTGGCCGGCAGGTTGCACCACTCTCCGTCCAGGCTGCAGTCCGAGTCGTCGTAGCACCACTCGAAGCACCTGCCCACTGTCGTGTCGGGCGGGTAGATCATGTAGACCCACCCTGCCGGGCACGAGCCGGGCAAGCCGCCGTGGCAGGTCTCGCGGAAGGTGCACGCGTCCCAGTCGAACAGGAACCTGCAGTCGCCGCCGCAGCACCCGCACTGGTCCACGATGTTGCACTCCCCTCCCTCGGTTGGCGCGCAGTCGGGCGGAAGCTCGCCCGCGTTGCACTCCCGGGAGTCGACCTCGTCCGGGCGGGTGTCCGCGGGCGGGTCCGCGCCCGCGTCGCCCGTCCGGGCGAACGACGCGTAGCAGCCTGCTCCGGCGCAGGACAGACCCGTGATTAAGAGGCTCCCCAACAGCTTTGGGACGCGTGTCATCGGCGGGATTGTATCATGCAACTCCCGCGCCACCTAAGCCGGGCATCCAGACCCCGTTGCGCGAGTAGAAACAGGAGGCATGGCCAGGAGCCAGGAGGATGTCCGAGGCCGTGCTCCACATGTGTATCCACGTGCACCTCACGGTATGCCTCGTCATGTGATCGAGCGGGCCGTGGCTACGATAGACGGCATGCTGGAGCTGCTCGATGGGTGAGGGGGGAGTGGGTGGAAACCGAAGGCGGATTTTCGACGAATACCGGACAATGGAGTCGAGACGCGCCGCCTGAACGAGCAGGTCCGGCGAAACATCGATCGCTTCCCCGAGGATTTTGCGTTTCAACTTGCGAGAGAGGAGCACGATTCTCTAAGGTCGCAATTTGCGATCTTAAAGGCAGGTCGAGGTCAGCATCGGAAGTTCCTTCCTCGGGTCTTCACCGAGCACGGGGCCATCATGGCCGCCTCCGTGCTGAACTCGCCCAGGGCCATCGAGATGAGCATCCTGGTCGTCCGTGCCTTCGTGAAGCTTCGGGGCATCCTCGCCATGCATCCTCAACTGGCCGCGAAGCTCGGAGAGCACGATCGGAAGCTCTCGACGCATGACCGGCAGATCGTCGTACTGCTCGATGCCCTCCGCGAACTGACCGCACCGCCTGCGAGGCCCGGGCGTCGCATCGGCTTCGGCGGCGGGCCACCGCAGGCCAATCCGGGGCATGGACCGAAGGGCTCGTGTTCCCGAAGAGGTAGGTGACCTGGTCGCTGCCGCGAGAGCGGGGGGGCGCAGTTGCTGGGCAGCGCACACGCGAGCCGTGAGGCTGCTGCGCGTGGCGGACGGGGCAGGCCCATGACACCCGGCAATGGCTGGGCAGGGTGAAGAGAGGGACATGGGCAGAGCCGGCTTGAAGCCGCTGCTGACGCGACGTATAAGATGTCCATGGGCCTGATCACCGCGAAGATACGGCTCCGGAACCCGCGCAGGGACGATCTCGAGCCGGTCCAGGTGGACGCCCTCGTGGACACGGGCGCCCTCCACCTCTGCATCCCCGAGCACCTTGCCGCAAGGCTGGATCTCGAGGAGATCTACCGCCGCGAGGTCACCATGGCGGACGGCAGGAAGCAGCAGGTCCCCTACGTCGGGCCGATACAGCTCACGTTCGAGAATCGAGGCTGCTTCACGGGGGCGCTCGTGCTGGGAAACGAGGTGCTGCTCGGCGCGGTCCACATGGAGGATCTCGACGTGGTCGTGTTGCCGGCCGAGCACAGGCTCGCCGTGAACCCGGCGAGCCCGAACATACCGTCCAGCGTCGCGAAGTGATGGAATGGATGTTGCCCGGCGAGGATCCCGAATACAGGGGGGGTGGACGGGTCGATGACGAGCATTACCTTCCAGGCAGGCCCGTGACACTCGCATTCACCTTGTCACGTGCGCGATCGGATTCGATCGACGCTAGAAATCCTATTGCCAGATGGACGTATCTTTGATCTAGAACGTCTTGGTTCACTCCGATGAGCATGAAAGCGATCATGAGTATCCACATCGTCCTGCCCTCAAGGTGGTCAAGTGTGACTTTCCTAATCATGAGGGCGAGCAGGGCAAGCAAGATCACGAAAACGACGACACCATGCTTGGCTGCCATCCCAAGGTACATGCTGTGCGGTGAACGGTAGTAGTAGCCTCGAGTCGATCCGTTGCCGTGAGTTGCCGCAAATCGCGTTTCTACGCGCCTTGCATAGTATTTCGATCCCACACCCCAAGCAGGAGATCCAGCGAAAATAGCCCAGGCGTCGATGTGTGCCTGGCAGTAAGTCGTCAAGAGCCTGCCGGAGAAATAGAACTGCCTGCATCGGTCGTTGTCGAGGAAGAGGGTGACGTTATGGTCTGTGTCCATCCGACTGCAGTCGTCTTCGATATAGCCCAGGCCCTTACCTGTGGAAACTTCCTTGCCTCTATGCATGATCCATGTGGCTCCCATGAGTAGAAACACGGAGGAGAAGGCAGCCAGGATTGCAAGAGATCTTTTCCGCTTGCTGGCGACAGCTTCCCATGATGAAACCAGCAGGAGCGGCAAGCCGATGATCGCGCTGCTGAACGTCAGCACGATGGACAGGGCGCCGATTGCCAGCGTGGCAATCATGATATTGCGTTGGTGCTTTGCGCCCCACGCAGTGATGAGCATGCTTCGCAATGCGGGGGTCAACGCGATCCAGAAGAGTGAGTATTCTCCCATTCCCTGGGAATCCAGACCGAAGGTACCGGTCAGCCGCGGGAAGCTTTCGAACAAGGGATGATGGTCGAGGTAGACGAATGATCGGGTCAGGGGTATCGAGGATAGGCCAGATGTATAAACGATGTAGCCTATCAGTGAAACGAGAATTGCTAGCGTTCCTCCAGCAGCAGCGAGCTTCATCACGGTTCGACGCTCGTGATCACCGAGAGCGGACATCGAGGCAGCAACGAAGGCGGGGACGGCGATGTGCCCAAGCGTGATGACCGTCGATGGGGCTGGGCTATTGATGGCTTCAGTGATACAGCTCAAGAATGCCAGTGCAGTGAAGCAAGCGAGTATACGTGATTGCAGGAGAACGCGGATGCGCAACAGTAGGAATGTGAGGATTGCTGGGGAAGCAGCGAGGAGGACGAGGTCGGAGAGATGGGCGCCGATATAATCATCGACGTGCTTGCTTCCGATCCCCTGAAAAGGGATCAGGCAGGCGTAGGCCGCGACCGCCGCCACGGCGGTCTTCTCGACGACTTCGCGAGGCGGTGTTCGATGGTCTCGTGATATCGTGGGTTCTTCAACCACTACATGTGACAGGATAGCTTACTGTATAT
>CAZGVR010000002.1:12347-26265 GCA_964528945.1 uncultured Myxococcales bacterium | reverse complement strand
GGGGTCGAAGAAGTAGGTGAGCCCCTTGAGGATCTGCGGCGCGCGCTGGATGACCTGCCCGACCACCGCCGAGAGGGAAGCGAGGTACGCCGGGGACGGCCCGGGCACGCGCACGTCGAGGTGGATCTAGAGTACTCCGAGATGCTGGTGCCAGAGGAGGGGAGGTACGAGTTCGTGTACCCGACCGTGGTCGGGCCGCGCTACGGCGGCGGCGCCGCTGGCAAGGGCGGCGTGGACCCGGTCGAGGACGAGTGGATCGAGACCCCATACGCGGATCCGGGCGCGGGGAAGCCTTACGGGTTCTCGATAGGCATCGACCTTGGCGCGGCAATGCCGCTGGTCGGAGTGTCGTCGCCGTCGGACGCGCTCGACGCCGTGTACCTGTCCGACTCCAAGGTTCACCTCGAGCCGATCCAGGCAGAGGGCGACCACGACGTGGTGATCCGCTGGTCGCTCGCGGACCAGGCCATCGAGAGCGGCATGCTCGTGCTGCCCGGAGCCGAGGGCGGGTACTTCGCGATCATGATGGAGCCGCCGCCCCGGCCGCGACCCGAGCAGATCGTGCCGCGCGAGTACATCTTCGTGATGGACGTCTCCGGATCCATGAAGGGGTTCCCGGTGGAGACCGAGCGCAAGCTCATGCAGGACCTGCTCGGGGCCCTGAGGCCGACCGACAGGTTCAACCTCGTGCTCTTTGCCGGGACCTCGTTCAGGCTCTCCGACGAGTCGTGGCCGGCACTGCCCGAGAAGATCGACGCCGCCATGGATGCGATCACGAACGTCCCGGCCGGCGGCGGCACCGAGCTCGTGGCAGCGCTCGAGAACGCGTACTCCATAAAGGACACGGATCGCATGTCCAGGATCGTCGTCGTGTCCACGGACGGGTACGTGGGGGTCGAGGCCCAGGCCTTCGATCTCATCAGGCAGAACCTGGGAAGGGCCAGCGTGTTCGCGTTCGGCATCGGTTCGAGCGTGAACCGGGATCTCATAGAGGGCATGGCCCGCGCAGGCATGGGAGAGCCGTTCGTGGTGCTCGGGCCCGAGGAGGCCGCGTCCGAGGCCGATCGGTTCAGGAAGTACGTGGACGCGCCAGTGCTCACGGACGCGATCGTGAGGTTCGATGGGTTCCAGGCGAGCGAGGTACTGCCGGATCCTGCCGCCATCCCCGACCTGCTCGCGAGCAGGCCCGTGGTCCTCGTGGGGAAGTACACTGGCCCGGTGGGCGGAAAGGTCACGCTCGCCGGAGTCGCGGGCGAGGGCGACTGGTCGGCCACGTACGACCTGGCCGCGATCGCCACTGCCGAGGGCACGGATCCTCTGCGCGTGCTCTGGGCGCGCAGGTGGGTGGACCTCTGGGAGGACGAGCTGAAGACGTCTCCCGGGGATCAGGATCTCGAGAGCAGGGTCGCGGAGCTGGGCCTCGAGCACTCCATCCTCACGTCGCAGACATCCTTCGTGGCCGTGGACTCCGAGGTCGTGAACGAGACCGGCCAGGTCGAGGGCGTGGACCAGCCGCTCCCGCTGCCCGAGGGAGTGGGCCCGAGCGCGGTCGGCGGCGGCGACTCGGACGGCGATCACATCCCTGACGGCAACGACTCGTGCCCGTACGCCCCGGAGGTGTACAACGGGCTCCAGGACCAGGACGGGTGCCCTGACCAGGGGAAGGTCGAGATCAAGGGGTCCGAGATCGTGATCATGGAGAAGGTCTACTTCGACAAGGGAAGCTCCAAGATCGAGGAGGTGGCCTTCGACCTGCTGGATGCGGTTGCCATGACCATCAACGGAAACCCTCAGCTCGAGCTGATCCAGATCGCCGGCCACGCCGACTCGAACGAGGCCGCGGCAGGGAAGAAGAAGCCCAAGAAGCAGGCCGAGAAGGCCGGGGTCGCGTCCGTGGCGCTCTCGATCGCGCGCGCCCAGGCAGTTGCGGACTACCTGGTCGCAAAGGGCGTGGATCCAAAGAGGCTGGTCGTTGCCGGATACGGCAGCGAGTGCCCGATCGACCAGGGCGAGGGCGAGATTGCCCGGGAGAAGAACAGGCGCGCGGAGTTCGAGATCGTGGAGACGGCCGACGGCTGCACGAACGTCGAGATCGCGTGCACGGTCGCCATCGACAAGGGCCTTGTGCCCGAGCCGCTCCTCGAGTACCTGCCAGGCGGCGGGCACTGCGAGTAGTTTCTCCGCATCCCCCCACGAATGCATGCACGCCATTCGATTCGTTGGAAACTCCGGCACGCCTCCCGACGATACGTGCTTCATCTCGGATGCTTCTCATGGAAGTCGGGTTTCATCCCCATGCACTGGATCGGATCGAGGAGAGAGGGACTACCATCCTGGAGGTCGTGGAGACCATCCGAACGGGCGAGGCATTCGCGGCGCGTCGTGGCCGGACTGGTTTTCGACGCGAATTCGACTACAATGGCATCTGGCACGGGCGCCGCTTCCGCGGGAAGATCGTCGACGTCATCGCCGTTCCGGAGTGTGGTTCGTGGCTGGTCATCACGGTGCTCGTGCGGTTCGTCCGGGAGGACTGACATGAGGATAACTTACGACCCTGACGCTAATGTGGCATATATATATTTCAGGGAAGCCAGGGCCGAGGTCTCGACAGTGAACGTGACGGAGGACCTGAACGTCGACATCGCCCCGGACGGGTCCGTCTACGGAGTCGAGCTTCTCAACGCCAGGGAGCAGATGGGAGGCATCGTGCCTGCCTCGATCCTCGTCGTGAACGAGTCGTCCAGATAATCATGGACTTTGTCGACGAAGCTGCTTCTCACCACGCGGCCGTGAACGCGTGCGCCTCCCAGGTCACGGGCAGGTCGGTCGTGTTGTAGATCGAGTCCGTGGACCACGTGTGCTGCACAGCGACCACCACGACGCCCGCGTCGTCGGGCAGGACCGCGAGGAGCGGCGCGCCGTAGCCCACGAGCGGGCTCGTGCTCTCGGACTGGCCGGACTGATCCCCGAACCGCGTCACTGACCAGCCGTTGGTCCCGAGGGACGCGTGCCGGATCTGGCCGCGGATCTCGTTCATGTACCCGGAAGCGTCGTGCCATATGGACTGGTCGAGCCAGACCGCGTGCACGCGGCTTGATGCGTCCATGCCGGCGACCGGCAGCGCGCCCGTGAAGCTCGTGCCGTCGCCGCCTTCGTAGCCGTCGTTCTGCGTGGCAACGGTCTCGGCGCAGAAGGCACCGTCCGAGCCGCCCTCGCCCTCCTCCCACACGTACGCGCGAAGCTCGGTGGACTGGAACGACCCTGTGACGACCCTTTGCTGGAAGTGGGCGACCACGATCGGACGGTCGGAAGGGTCCAGGAGCAGCCAGGGAGATGCCGCCAGCTCGTCCAGAGGCGGGCCCCACGCCCCCTCCTGCACCACCTCGGTCGTCCAGCCGCCTCCAGGTCCGAGCCTGCCGTGGTAGAGGGTCAGGTTGCAGGGGTCGCAGGGGTACTCGGTCTGCACGAACACGGCATGGATCGAGCCGGTCGAGTCCACGCGTTACTGCGAGACCTCGGTGCCGGGCGCTGGATCGAGGGCCGTGAACGTCCAGGCGGCGCCGGCCGCGGCGGACCTGGATCCGTGGACCAGGAAGCCGTTCGCATGGCCGAACAGGTGGAACCTGCCGTCCCTTGCCGTGTCCGCCGACACGGTCATGACCGATCCGGCGGATCCCGTGAGCGCGGCCAGGTCGAGCCCTGCCTGCCCCGCGGTCCAGCCGGCCGGGCCGCGCGTGTGCTGGGTCCAGTCGCCGCCGTCCCGGACCAGGATCACGGGCGTGCAGTCGGGCTCGTAGAAGAGCGAGATCTCGAGGCCCGGGTCCACGCCGGCCGGGGCGCTGGTGACCGTCTCCGGTGTGCCGGGCCCTTCTCCGGTCCCGTCCAGGATCTCGACGTACGAAAGCTCAGCCTCGCCGCCAGTGGCCGGGGTCTGCCTGTACGCGAGCCCGACCGTGCCGCAGAGGCCGCGGCGCAGCGCGCCCATGCGCGGGCTCGGGACCTGCGATCCGAACTCGATGTCCACCTGGTTCATGGCCGTGCCGTCCAGCGAGTCGAAGGCTAGGGGCCCTTCGATCGCGACCGGCGGGTCAGCGCTCACGAGCGTTCCGAACCCGCATCCCTCGGGCGGTCGATCCTTGTCCTCCTTGGCGCATCCGAAGGACGCGATCGTACAGCTCGCGGTGAGGGCAATGAACGTTCTTCTCGCGATCACAGCGCACCTCCTTCCATCGTCGACCCCATGGCCGACAGCATCCCGCCGCCCATGCCGCGTGTCAATCTCCGTAGCGTATTATGGTTAGCGCCGGTTGCCAGAGCGGCTGGATTGATGTACATTACAGATGTACATCAAGGAGTTCCATGTGACACGGGTAGGAATGGCCGAGCTTCGCATGAACCTGCGGGATTGCCTGAAGAGGGTCGCGGCCGGCGAGGAGATCGAGATAGTCAGGAGGGGTACCGTGGTGGCCCGCATATCTCCTTCGATCCGATCCAGGCGCGATGCTCGCAAGGTCCTGGGGAAGCTCAGGGCCAGGGCCGTGATCGGAGACGTGGAGAGCCCCGTGGCCCAGGACTGGGAGGCCTCGCGTGGTCCTGCTTGACACGTGCGTCCTGATCTTCGATGCGCTGGCGCCGCGAAGGCTGTCCGCGAAGGCAAGAAGGACAATCGAGGACGCCGACCGTTCTCGGGACCTGGCCGTGAGCGACATCACGCTGTGGGAGGTGGCCATGCTCGCCGGGCACGGCCGCCTCGATCCGGGGACCGATGCGTCGACCTTCCTGAGGCTGGCGCTGGAGGCGAGGAGCATCGACGTGCTGCCGATCACGCCCGAGATTGCCGCGAGGTCCGCCGGCCTCCGGATGCACGGAGATCCGGCGGACAGGATAATCGCGGCATGCGCCGTCGAGCACGGAGCGCTGCTCGTCACCCCCGACCGCGAGCTGCTGAAGGTCGAGGGACTGCGATCGATCTGGTGAGGGAGGCCTCCCGGAGGGGAGGCCCGATCACCAGTCCATGTGGCTGGCGGCGCTCTCCTGCGGGTAGGGCGAGGCACGCCTGGCCTCGATGAAAGAGGCGAGATCCGGCAGCGGCCGGATGGGCCAGGATCCGCTCATCGCGGCCTCGATGTCCTCCACGGTCTTTGGCGCGCCAGGGCAGAGGTCCACCGCGCCCGCGTCCGTGAGCACGAAGTCGTCCTCTATGCGGATGCCGATCCCCTCGCTCGCAATGTACAGGCCCGGCTCGATGGTGAAGACCTCGCCCACGTTCGCCGGCATGGACGGATCGAGGAAGAGGTCAGAGGCGTGAACGTCCGTCCCGATGTAGTGGCAGAGGGCGTGCACGAAGAAGTGGTCCATGGTGCGCTCCACGCCGTACTCGTCAAGCGCGCGGAGCGGGCTCGCGGCCAGGAAGTCGACGGTCCACCACGTCATGTCGTCCAGGCTGTCCACGCCCGGACGCATGGCCGCGGCCGCTCCCAGCTGCGCAGCCAGCACGAGCTCGAACAGCTCCCGCTGGCGAGGCGTGAAGGCCCCGTTTCCGGGGATCGTACGGCTGATGTCGCCGCAGTAGCCCGAGAACCTGGCCCCGATGTCGATGAGCACGAGGTCGCCGTCCTGGATCATGCGGTCGCCTCCCGCGTAGTGCAGCACGATTGCGTTGGGGCCGGACGCCACGATGTGATCGAAGGCAAGCTCCGGGTCGGCCCCGCTCGAGGCGAAGGAAGCGTCGACAGCGGCCTTCACCTCCCACTCGTACATGCCCACCAGGTCAAGGCCGAGGAGCGCGATCTGGGCGTCGCCGGTGATGCAGGCCGCGCGCTGCACGAGAGCCCTCATCTCCTCGAACGTGAGGCACGCAGCCTCGTCGTAGCCCGTGCAGTCGTACAGGCAGGCGGCCTCGCCGCCCACGTATCCCGGGTGGAGGAGCGCGCAAGGCAGGGCGTAGCCGTCGCAGACCTCGCCTGCTTCCTGGATCCCGTTGCCGCACACGGACCCGGGGTCGTATCCGGGGTCGTGCCACGTGTCCACCCCGGGATCCACGTGCGTGTCCGCGCCGGTGTCCATGCCCGTGTCGATCCACGTGTCGTGGCCCGAGTCAGGGAGCGAATCCCCGGAGGATCCGTCGTCCATCGGGTACGAGGAGTAGTCGCACGAGGCAAGTGCCATGACGAGAGCTCCGGCCGCTGCCACGTGGAGGCCGCTCGCGTGCGAGAGCCGCGTTCCTGTTCTTTGGTCACGTGCGAGCATGCGACGACTATACGACAGACCTGCCCGGTCGTGCATGCAGCAGCGTGACCCAAGAGTGGCCTTGCCTGCCGTAGGCGTCGTCCGTGTGCAAGCGGAAGAGCGGGCCGAAGCCCGCCCGCTCGAGGAGCGACGCGATCTCGCCAGCCGTCACGCCCGTGTAGAGACGGCCTCCCAGGTCGCGCAGGTCCGGGCCGATCTGTCCGTGCGCCGCGGGGATCGAGACGAGCATCCGCCCCGTGGGGCCCAGCAGCCGTCCGATCGCGAGCACGGCCTCTGGAAGGTCGCCGAGCGGCAGGTGCTGGAGCACGGCCGAGCACACGGCCCCTTCGAATGGCCCGCCCATGCTCGGCAGGTCCGGAAGCCCGCGTGGAAGGGATCCTGGCAGCAGGCGACCGCGGATCCCGGGGTTGCGCGCGATCGCGATCGTGCGGAGGCCGGCCGACGGCTCGATCCCCCAGGCATCGTACCCGTCGCACAGCAGCCTGGCGAGATCGCGGCCAGCGCCGGCACCCACGTCGATCACCCTGGATCCCGGCCGGAACGAGGTTGCGAACTGCGGACCCAGCGGGCTCTGGACCGAGAGGTACCTGTCCGCCACCTCGGCAGCCCTGCTCTCGTAGTATTCGTGGGTTTCCCGGTCCATGCTGCGCTCCATCCAATCCTACCAGCCTCTCGAGCGGGTGGCGAGCGTCCTTCGCCAGGGGATCGGGTGCGTTCCGGGCGCAGGCCGCGGTCGAAGAAAAAAAACGTGCAAACCCCTTCCTTGGCGCACGATATGGTGCTATGTTGCTCTACGACGACCAGCGCTGGTGCCGGCGTCGGATAAGCGGGGCCAGGAAACTGGAGGCCCGGGAACATCAAGGGGGTATTCCCAGAAGGATTACCCCGGAAGGAACGAGAGAGAGAGATGCCGAAGAAACTGTTCGTGGGAAGTCTCAGCTGGAACACGACCGATGCAACGCTCCGTTCGGCGTTCGAGAAGTTCGGAGCAATGAGCGAGGTGAAGGTGGTCACTGACCGTGACACCGGACGCTCGCGCGGATTCGGGTTCGTGTCCTTCGTCGAGGAAGAGGATGCCAAGAAGGCCATCGCGGCCATGAACGGCACCGAGCTCGACGGCCGGACCATCAAGGTCGACATGGCGCAGGAGAAGGAGAGCCGTCCGGGCGGCGGTCGTGGCGGCGGCGGCGGCGGCGGCGGCCGGCGCGGCGGTCGCGACGACTGGAGATAGCCCACACATCCATTCCCCGCCTGCCTTTGCGCCGACCAGGCCTTCCAGCCCAGTGAACCTAGAAAGCACCGATGGTGCGGTCGTTGACATTCATTCTGAGGATCGATAACTTGGATGTAATACCAAATCATCATCGATGGAGTACTGGTATGAGCACGATCACCATCTCGCCCAAGTTCCAGGTCGTCATCCCGAGCCGCATCCGGAAGAAGCTGGGTCTCAAGCCCGGGCAGAAGATCGAGGCCATCGCCTGGCGAGACAGGATCGAGTTGATCCCGGTACGGGGCGCCAGGGAGATGAGGGGGTTCCTGTCCGGGATCGACACGACGGTGGAGCGGGAGGAGGACCGCGTATGAACGTCGTGGACTCGTCTGGCTGGCTGGAGTTCCTGGCGGACGGACCCAACGCCGGGTTCTTCGCGGCGCCGCTGCAGGCCCCGGCTTCTCTTATCGTCCCGACGCTGAGTATCTACGAGGTGACGAAGCTCGTGCTGAGGCGGCGTGGCGAGGAGCAGGCGCTGCAGGCGCTCGCCCTGATGCGCCAGGGTGAGGTCGTGGATCTCGACGAGGACATCGCCCTCCTCGCGGCCAGGACGAGCATCGAGACCGGGCTCCCCTTGGCCGACAGCGTCATGCTGGCCACTGCCAGGGCGCGCGATGCCACGCTGTGGACGCAGTACGAGGACTTCGCCGGGATCAAGGGCGTCAGGTACGTGGCGAAGAGGGGCTCGGGACGCCGGGCGTAATACCCTGTGCAAGGGATACCCATTATTGTATTTTGTCCATGAATCTCGGCCTCGAGCGTCAGTAGTCGTATTCTTGAGGATTTGTATGGTTTCTTCCCGGAATGCTCGTGTTCGACTCATGAACATGAAGGCTGCGACAAGCCCTCTGCTTCGAGTAGCAGTGCTTCTACCAAGGAAGGTTGGCTCATACATAGCGGCAATCCCACGTTCGAGATGGAGTGATCCCGAAGATGCGAGTTTTCATGGTCTGGATTACCTCGTCATTGCCATTCCAGCGATACTGGCCATTCTGCACAGCGCATTCATGTGGGAGAATACCATCGACGACGCTGCCATATCATTCGCATATGCAGAGAACATTGCTCACGGAGAGGGACCAGTTGCATTTCCGGGAGGTCCCCCCGTACAGGGGTTCACGAATGGTTTGTTCGTCATATTCCTGCTGATTCCAGGGCTCATGGGTCTACCAATTCATGTTTGCGCAAAAGTGATTGGAGTCATTGGGTTCGCCGGTGCTTGTGGCATGCTGTCCTTATTGCTGTTGAGAAACCATCCTGGTCGCCGCCTGCTGGGCATGGCAGGTGGTCTGCTCCTTGCAGGGTTGCCATCCATGGCAATCTGGAGCGTGTCAGGCTTGGAAAACGGTCCCTTCGCACTGGTCATCGTGTTGCTGGTGTACGAGGCAATGAGGTCCATGAAACGTCCTTATGCTCCTACCTTCACGGGGTTGTGGATGACCCTGCTTGTCATGCTCCGCCCTGACGGGATTCTCTTCGTCATTCCTGTTGCGTCAATAATAACATCGTCTGCGGTGTTTTCTCGCCCTCATCGTCGCCTCGCCATGGAAGCTCTCCTTCCGCCGACCGTATTATTATGTCTGTGGTTCATGGGACTATCAATTGTCTTCGGATATCCGCTTCCCAATACGTATTTGGCCAAGGCATCATATCTTGACGGCTCGGAAGGTATTCTCCATGGCATGATGCAACTGCGAGGGCCCGGCTGGAAGTACATTAGCGAGTTCCTTGGAGCCAATGGCCTCGTGGTATTGCTTCCTTTGTCTCTGGCGTGTCTTTCATCTCGACAAGGTCGGATGACCCTGCTCGTTGCAGGAAGCTGTTACGTGTGCGGTCTAGCCCTTCCGTTGTTTTGTGGTGGGGATTGGATGAACGAGTGGAGGTTCATGACATTCGGCGCACCGCTGTTGATGTTGCTCATCGGAGATGGCCTCTGCTCGGTTTCCAGTCTTCTGGAAAGGGCATTGTTCTCGTCAAACAGAAGAATGGGGCCACGGCTTCTGGCGGTCTTGATCTTTGTGCTGTGTGCATTTCATACCCTTCCACGATACTCGGAACGCTTCGATACATCCCGTGGCAATTGGTCTACTCAGTACGGCGAGGTCAGAGCCAGGGCAGAAGTATTTCAAACGTTTGCAAACAGGATTGGCCTTCATCGAAGAGCGATAGTAGCGGATGTGGATGCCGGTGGGCATCTCTATCCCGCCTCGAGTACCTATGTGGACCTCGGGTGGTTGACTGACTACACGTTGGCTCGCATCAAGCGTCATAGAGGATACTACAGGGAATATCTATTTCACGAGCAGCAACCGGATTTTATCCATCTGCATGGAGCCTGGCTTGCTGGTGAAAGGCTGACAGAATATGCAGAGTGGAAGGAGATGTATTATCCAGTACCGAGATTCGATATCGAGAATCCTGTCGACGGGGTCGATCCATTCGTAGCAGAAAGCGTGTTCCTGAAGCGCTTGATTCTAGACCCCTTTGCGTCGCCACCGGAATGGGTACCTGACAATAACGAACCTGGATTCCGCTTGATTCCCAACTGCCCTACCATGATGGCCGTTCACGGGGAATTGAGCACGTACCGCTTTCATGTATCGCGTCGAAGGCTCGGTATCAAACAGCCTGACGTTGAACTGCGGCCTTGCAGGGGCAGCTCGATAGAGAATCGAGCCATCAAAGTCCAGTGCGCTTCTGGATTCATGGATATTGCCGGGATTAAGCAGGGCGAGCCGATACCCTGTATTGCCACGTGGGTGGATCATGGCGGCAAGGAGGGATCCTGCAGGGAGCTGCATTGGGTACGCGACGATGTCGATGCTCCACTTGCGATAATAGTCTATGAATCCAACGAGGTAGTTCGCGAGTACGCCGACACGGTTGCTTCCAGCGCAAGGATCGACTTGACGAAAGGCCTCTCCCCTCTAGCCGGAACGGGAATGCGCACGTTATCGACTCTACGATCACTGTCCTATTCTGTTCGCTCTTGGACAGATGAGGCATGGCGTGACAAGTTGCATTCCTGGGAAGATTCGGTCGATATGCTGGCACATGACGCAGCGAGTCGTGATGAAGCATTGACGGGCGGAAGACTGCTATTGGCAGCTTCTCAATTCAGCGAAGCGGAATTGAGCCCCCAAGGCTATCCTTCGGCTAAGAAAACAGCCAGGAAACTGTTCGACCATGCACGAGATCTCTATGAGGATGGCTTATACGATACTGCGTACGAGTATCTTGTAGTCTCGCGTGGCCTGAACCCAGGCAATCTCGATAGTCTCGTGCTTCTCGAGAAGGTTCGTCCCTTTAAAGCCAACCACGAGTCCTTCATAGAGGGAACCCTGCAATTGCAGATAGAGCGGAAAGGAGCCCGCGAAGGTCTGTCGCCCTTGGAGGCGCGATCGCTCTTGGCAAGCTATCTGCGTACCGGTCTGTACGGCAGAGCGGCACGATGTCTCGATTCGAGTATTTGTCAACCTGTTCTCGATGATAGAACAGGACGAGCGCTGGTTGCATTGATATATCTCGACCTGGGCCTTGACGATGCGGCGCGATCCATCGATTTCAATACCGTATCCAATAGCAGATGGTCGATGACCATTGCGCGTCATGTGAGCAATGACAACGACGTCGAGTCGTTGCTCAGGTCGAAAGCGACTAGCTTCGAGACGGGAACCTTCGAGGACTACTCGGTATCGGGATACGCCTTCGGACGGCAACCCGATGAATCATCTCTTGCAGGGCAGAGCGAAGTGGCTGGATTCAGCGGGAAGTACTTCGTTAATTCATTCCACGGAGGCGATACATCGACGGGAGTATTGCGAAGTCAGCCGGAGAGTATTCACTATCGATACTTCGGAATGCTTGTCGGGGGCGGTGTCGGCAAGGATGTCAAAGTACAGCTGATAAATGGTTCGAGGGTGTTTTTCGAGGCTAGGGGTAATGGGTCCGAGTTTCTGAATCCTGCAGTTTACGATGTATCGCGATGGGCAGGACAGCAAAGTCGCGTAGAGATCGTCGACGCGGCCAATGGTTCCTGGGGGCACATTCTCGTGTTCAGATCGTTTGGCTGGAGGAGATAATGGAGAACGATGCAGTCAAACCGGATGTCATTGATATATTAAATACACCGCTCAGGATGATGGGTAAGATAAGAAAACAGCAATGATGAATATTTCGGGCTGTCCTTCGCCACGATCTCATCCGTACGCCACGCGGCTGGGCTCGAGCGGGGCAGCCGCGGCCGCCTGCAACGGTCGGTGAGGCGGCTACGAGATCTCCTCGAGGAGGGTGTTCCCCAGTATCACCCCCGAGTCGATCACGGCGCTCACTCCCTGGGCTGGCTGGGAGTAGGCACCGACCAGGAGGAGGTTCTCGACAGGCGTCTTCGCCTCCGTCCGCTTCGTGAAGGTCTGGTCCAGCGTCGCTGCAGGGCCGTAGATCTCCCCCTGGATGCTCGAGGAGTAGCGCTGGAAGGTCCTTGGCGTCCCCGAGAACACGTGCCTCGCCTTCTCGCGCACGGGCGCGCCGGTGATCCTCTCGAACTTGTCGAGGAGGAGGCCCTGCGTGCGCGCCTTCTCGGCCTCGTAATCTCCCGTATCGAGATCCTTCCACCTGGCGAAGGAGTCGAACTCGATGATCACGAAGCTGTTGCACCCCTCCGGGGCATAGCTGCGGTCCTCCATCGTGTAGTTCGTGACCATCATGGTCGTGCGATCCGTGGGCCCGCCGGCGCACGCGCGGTAGCACTCCTCCACGTCGTCGCCGAAGTTGAAGAACGTCGTGCTCGTCTCGAGCCCGTATTCCCTCAGGTCGAACGGCGCGCCGACGAACGTCTGGAACGCCGAGTGGGACAGCCTGATGCGCTTGATCCGCTCCACGTATTCCCTGGGCAGCTTGTCCTCACCGACCATGTCCACGAAGGTGCGGTACGAGCTTATGTTCGAGACCGTGTAGTCGCTAGGGTACGAGTCCCCCTTCACCGTCACTACCCCCTTGGCCGCCCCGCCCTCCACCACGATCCTGCCGATGGGCGCCCTCATTAGGATCTCGCCGCCGTTGCCGGTCACGGCCCCGGCAAGCCTGTCCACGAGGTTCTTAGTGCCGCCCCTGATGAGGTAGGGCCCGCCGAAGAGGTAGATGTAGAGGATGATGGCCATGAGCACGGCCGGGGCCTCGCTCGGAGGCGTCCCGGCGAACGTCCAGTACTGCGACAGGATCGACTTGAGCCTGGGGGAGAAGCCCACGAGCATGTCCGAGAACGCGAGGTTGAAGTGGCGGATCATGTGCCTGTAGGCGTGCATCCCGATCTTCCTGATCAGGCTCCCCTCCTTGCCGTTCTTGAGCATGAGGGCAGTGATCGCGTCGACGAGCACCGGGAGCTTGCTCATCTCCCTCTGCACGCGCTTGAGCCGGAGCACGTCCTTCCCGATCCTCTCGACCGTGTCCAGGAAGTCCCCCAGCTTCTCCTTCTCCTCGGGGAAGCTCCGACCCAGCACATCGAGGAGCGCGTCCGGCCGCGACGGCAGCCTGTACCTGCTCTCGATCTTCCCGTCCCCGTCGACGTAACAGGCCTCGTACAGGAACGGGGCCCTCACGACCTCGAGGTCCGAGATCCCGAGCAGCCCGAAGCTCTTCTCGAGGTAGCCGATGTCGCCCAGGCCGCCTATCTGGTGGGTAGAGGCCTCGAACGTGTACTTGCCCCTCTTGAAGGAGTGCACGACCCCGCCGACCTGCTTGAGCCTCTCGAAGACCCGCACCTTCACGCCGTGCTTGGCCAGGATCGCAGCCGTGGATAGGCCACCCAGCCCAGCGCCGATGACGTTCACCGTGACCTGCCGCTTCATGGGAGTCGTGCCCCCTCGCGATGCATCATATCACCTGTCGTTGATCACGCGTAAGGCATCTCCTGGAATCAGGAATGCTGGAGCGGCTCTATGATTGCAGGCCTCGGAGTCATTGACCGCGCAAGGAAGCGGCAGATCGAAAGGTCGTCGTTACCCGAAAGATCGTTACCACATCGTTACCAGAGGGTTCGGGATGGGGTGGAGATGGGGGCTAAGTGCTCGATTTCATTGGTGGGCCACGCCCGAATCGAACGGGCAACCTCCGGATTAAGAGTCCGCTGCTCTACCTAGTTGAGCTAGTGGCCCCGACGGACAGGGCGCTTCTAGCACCGGGGCTGGGGGAGATCAAGCGGTTTCGCGGCAGTGAGAGGATGACGGTGGCGACGCAAGGAGGCGCTCGATCTCCGCGAGGATGCGGAGCGCCTCGCGGCGTGCTCCGGCCGAGGGGGCAGGGCCGGTGCGGAGCCACGTCGCGGCAACGCGGGCCATGCGCAGGATGCGGCCCGCGGGGGAGCGGGGCGAGGGCTCGGCAGGCGGCGTCACGAGCAGG
>CAZGVR010000002.1:1613-12337 GCA_964528945.1 uncultured Myxococcales bacterium | reverse complement strand
AGCTTGCCGCCGGACGCGGCATAGGGCTCGACCAGCCGGACCACGGCCTCGACCAGATCGCGCGGGACGTCCTCGCGCTCCATCCAGCCCGCGACCGCGACCAGCGTTACTGGGTCGTCCACGAGCGGCCACATGATGGACCACTCCCAGATGGAAAGGAGAGGCGGACGGATCGACGCGGCCTGCTGCACGTGAGCGCGGGCGAGGAGGTAGTACTGGATGCAGGCGTGAAGCTTGTGCGAGCCGAGCTTCGTGCGGGGGTCGGCGGCGATCCTCTCTATGCACTGCTCGCTGATCGTTCGCCCCGTGCGCACCGCGTGCAGGTCCGAGCCGTAGATGTTCACGAACAGGTGCTCGCCCACCTCCCAGGCGAAGGCTCGGCGGTGAAAGTCGATGCGCTCGCGTATGAACAGGATCGCGCGCTCAATGTCTTCGGCCGTGATCACTCGGTCGGCAGTGGCCTCGGCCTTGCCCTGGCTGCGTCGTGCCCTCATCGGCCACTCTCCTGCGATCGAAGGAGACGGCCTAGACCGGAGATCGCGGATGCGACGCGGCGGCGATCCGCGGGTGAGAGCCGGGTTTCCTCGACCCACTCGCGTAGCAGCGAGACCACGTCGATCAGGCGCGCGTCCGGGTCCTTCCGCCTCGGCTTCCGCTTCCCGCGTCCGGGCTCGGGCTTCGGCCCTGGGCCGGGTCCAGGCCCGGGACCCGGGGGAGTTGGAGGGCCATTCGGGTCGCGGACGAGGTCCGCCAGATCGCCTCCGTCCTCCACCCAGCCTCGCCAGAAGCGGACGGCCTGGAGCACACGCAGGCGGGTGAGACGCTCCTTCTCTGCCCAGCGCGCGATCGCGGCCATGGCGTCAGGGTGATCCATCAGCTGGGCGATGTCGCGAAGCTTGGTTGGATGGAGGCCGGTCTCGATGCCGCGCCTGCGCAGCACGAAACGAACCATGGCGGCGCTCAGCCAGACCCGGAGCGTCTGGTGCGGGATTCCGCAAGGCCCGGCGATGTCGCGGAGCGAGTCCTGCTTGCCACGCCACTTGTAACGGATGTAGTCGATGTCGCCGCCGTAGAACTCCACCACGAGGTAGTCTCCGACCTCGGCGGCCAGTGCCTCGGCGTGCTCCTCCTGCTTGAGGGCGATGAAGCGGATCGCGCGCTCGACGGCGGCGGCCAGCTCGGCCGGCGAAAGTTGACCCGGGTTGGGCTTCGGGCCCGGGCCTGGACGTGGGCCCGGGCCGGGGCCGTGGCGGAACGGGGCGTGGCGGAACTGGTCTCGGAGGCAACGGCTTCGGAGCAAGGCACGGCCCGGGACTTGGCGTCTTGACCGTCGGCTTCGTCTCCCCGGTGCGGCGCTTCATGCAATCGGCTACGATATTTGGCGCTCCGCGTCCGGTCAACAGCGCCGGCAAGGCGTGGCAAGGCGCGCCGGCAAGGCGTTACAGGGCGGAACAGGCACTGCTTAGGATCAGGCGTGGATCAAACGCTGATCAGCCGCCCGGACTGCACAGCCGCGCGCCATCGCTCGAGTCGAACGCGCAAGTCATTCCGTCCGTGCACATCCAGTCCTCGTGGCAGCCCTGCCCCTCGGCCCCGAGGGGCAGGCACAGAGGGGGGTCGTGGTCCGGGTAGCAGAACTGGCCCTCATCGCAGGGCGCACCGGTCGCTGGGTCGCACACCGCGGTCGTCACCTTCCTGCACCTGGGATCGAGGTCCTGGAAGTCGCAGTACCGTCCATCGGCGCAAGCGGCGTCGATGTAGCAGTGCTGGCCCGCCTTGCCAGGGACCTTGCACTTGGCGGGGTAGTCGCCGAGGTCGCAGTAGAAGCCCTCGGCGCAGATGGCGCCCGTGTACTCGCACTCGCCACCCTTGCCAGGGGCCTTGCGGCACTCGGGCAGGTCGAGCGAGGTCTCGCAGTAGAGGTGAGCTGCGCACTGGTAGTGCTCCAGGCACGGCAGTCCGGCCTGCAGCAGATCGCGGCACGCGGCCTGGCCGTCTCCGTCCTCGCAGTACTGGTTGTCAGCGCACTCGAGATCGGAACAGGTCTCCGGGGTGGGATCTCCCGTCGGGCCTTCCCCCACATTGGCGCCTTCATCCCCCTGGTCTAGCGAGGCGTCCTCGACGGCCGAAGCCGGGGCTCCGGCCGCTGGAAAGGGGGTGGCGTAGGCAGTGTGCTTCACCTGCGGCTGGGGGTTTCCGCATCCGAGGAAGGCTGCAAGCAGAGGAAGGACCGTGGTGCGCGTGGGGCGGGCCATGCTGCATCATACCCCGGAGGGCCATCGGATGGCAGCGCGCGGCTTGCGCGAGTCCGGACCGGGCGTATCCTATCAGCATGAAGGCAAGGACCATTGCAGGGACGGCAACGGCCGCGGCTATCGCCATCGCGATCGCGACCGGGTGCAGCGGCGAGACAGGGCTTGCGGGGGACACGGCCTCGGACGGTGATGCGTCCATCGATGCGCCGGCGGACATGGGCGCCGACATGCCGGATCTGCCGGACGGGGTCGACGCGTCCGACGTGCCCGCGGACGTGCCCGCGGACGTGCCGACCGATGCCTCGTGCACGGGGTCCACGCCGTGGCGGCTGGAGGCCAGGGTTATAGACAGCGTCGAGCTCGTGGACGGCACGGCGCGCGTGGGCTCCACCCAGAGGCTGATGGTTAGGGTGACGCTGCTGAGCGGGTGCGAGAGGCTGGCGGGCGTGGAGGTCAGCGCCATGCCCGGCGATGCCACGGACTTCGTGAGCCTGCTGGCGAGCGCATGGGTGCCGGTGGGCATCGACTGCCCGCCGGTCGCGCCCATCGTCGAGACCGTGGTCTCGGTGCCGGGCCGAGGCCAGGACAACCTCAGGGTGGTCGTGACGGACGAGGCCTCCCCGGGCGGCGGGCCGAGGCTGGAGTACGGCAGGGAGACGTGCACGGACCCTGCCGGCTGCTACTGCGCGTGGGGAGCGCCGCCAGGCACCGGAGGCATCTGGTCGTGGTGCGAGTCGGACTGCTCATGCCAATCGCCGTACTCGTGCGTGGGGTACTGGGGCGTGGCAGGCCCGCTCTGGAACTGCGTGGACACGTGCTCCATGTCGGATCCTCGCGACTGCTACGCGCGGGGGACCTGCCTGCCGCCCATACCGGATGGGGTGCCCTACGTCTGCGGCCACGACGGCGACGTGTGCGGCGACGACGAGCCCTGCGAGCCCGGGTTCCACTGCGTGCTCGCGGATCTCGAGTGGATGTGCGCCGATTCGAGGACGCCGGCCATGGGCATTGCCTGCGAGTGCGACGCGCAGTGCCCAGCGGGGCACATGTGCGTGCTCGAGGAGGCGATCGGGGCGGGCGTGTGCCGGATCCCGTGCACTTCGACCGAGAGCTGCCCGGTGGGCGGATTCGACGCGCTCGTGTGCACCAACCGGTGGGTGTGCGAGTTCGCGGACTGACCATCGGTTACGGGACGTCAACCGAACGCCTGGAAGCGACGTGCCTTGGCCGTGCAACGGATCGGCGGCTCAGATGCAGACCGAGATCTCGGGGTGGTTGAGCGATCCCACGGACGTGCAGGTCCCTCCGCCAGTACAGGTGTGGACCCCGTTGCAGAAGCGCACGCATGTGCCGGGCATGGTACCGGGTGGGATCGAGAGGCACTCGAGGCCTGGCATGCAGTCGGTCTGGTCGTAGCAGGAGCCGCCAGCAGACACGGTGCCCGTGAACGTGCAGACCATGGCGTCGCAGATGGGATCCCAGGTGCACGACTGCCCGGTTCCGCAAAAGCTGGTCGCGAAGGGAGAGCAGTCGGTGTCCATGCATGTCGAGGATCTGCTGCAGATGTTGTAGGGGAACGTTATATCCATGGTCTCGCAGGGGGTTCCGGCAGGGCCTGGGAAGCCGCCGACGCTGAGGCTGCACGATGAGCCGGCCATGTCGCAGTCCAGGTCGGAGCGGCACCACTGGTAGCAGGATGCTCCTGTGCCGTCGTCGAGGCACTCCAGGCCGGGAGCGCACACGATGGACGAGTAGTCGCAGGGCTGCCCTATACCAACGGTCCCGGGCATGGGATCCGAGATGCACATCTCGGCGATCGCGCACAAGGTCTCGTTGATCGTCCAGTAGCACCAGGAGCCTCCCGGGCAGCCGCACTGGTCGACGATGGAACAGGTGCCGCCGGCCGGCACGGTCCACGGTTCGCAAGCGCCGGTGTCGGTCCACGGGTCGGTCCACGCGTCCGCCACCGGATCCGTCCATGGGTCGGTCACCACGTCCCCGATCGGATCGGTCCACGGGTCCTCGGTCGGGTCGACCCAAGGGTCGGTCCATACTTCGGTCGTCGGATCCTCCCACGAGTCGAGGGGCGGCTCGGACCACGGGTCCTCGTGCGTGTCGATGCCCTCGTCGTGGAACGTGTCGATCGAGGTGTCCGCTCCCGTGTCCTCAAGGGAGTCCGTGGAGGTGTCCTCTCCGGAGATGCCGAAGTCGGTTGTGCATGCAGCCAGGGCGAGGAAGGAGGCGAGCAGTGTTATCGTCTTCATACCGGTACTCCAGTCCGTGCAGCCCATTTGACCAGCCCAGTTGACCCGGGGTGAAACCATCAACCCGGGGTGAAACCATCAGCTGATGTGACTGAGGTATCCGACCCGGGTTGAGACCAGTGGAACCCTTTGAATAATAGGACGCTTCGGGTCACGCGTCCACCCGGCCATGGACTCCGTGCCCGGCATGAGCTAGAAACCCGGCCATGGCCGATCCGGGACCCGTGAAGGTGTGGGGGCCGGCGCGCTGGTACGTCTCGCTGTCGGCCAGGCATCCGTTCGCTTTACTAGCTCTCTACGTCGCGATCTCGGTGATTGCCTACTACCCTACGTCGAAGCTCAAGCTCGTGACCGATCTGGGGGCGCTTCTGCCCGAGAACACGCCGTCCGTCCGTGCGCTGGACGAGTCCAACCGGCGTGTGGGGTCCACGGATCTGTTCACCATTGCCATTAGCAGCTCGGATCCCCACGCCATTGCCCGCTTCCAGGACGCGGTAGCAGCGGCCATCGAGAGGGGTGTGCCCTCCCGGAAGCTCGTCCCATGGAAGGACGCCTCATGGGTCCAGGTCGACAAGCCCACCGGCTTCTTCAAGAAGCACGCACTGTTCTACATCCCACAGCCTGATCTCGAGAAGCTGCGCGACAGGCTGGAGGATTACTTCCAGATCCAGGTGGCCAAGGCCACGGGCATGAGCCTCCTAACGCCGGTGGAGGAGGAGCAGGCCAGGAAGGACCTGATCTCGTGGTTCGACCCTGATCTGCCCGATCGGCTGGGACTTCCCTCCCAGGTCGGCCGCGAGCTTCGAGGGTACTTCCAGGAACAGGGCGGGGAGGGCGAGGAGGGAGCGAAGGGGGATCCGGAGGGGGGACCCAAGACGCCACCGGTCGGGGATGTCCTGTCGCCCGGGGGCAAGGCGGCCGCCCAGACAGCGGCCGACGACGCGATGCGCCGCAAGCTGCCACCCGACCTGCGGGAGCGCCTGCTCTCTCCGGACGGCATGACCGGAGTCGTCCTGGTCCGCCTCGACAGGCCTTCCACGGACATGGACTACGCGCAGATGGCGCTCTCGCGCGGCACCGACCTCGTGGCCGCCCTGAATCCGACGTCCTTCTCCCCGGACCTCCGCGCAGAGGTCGTGGGAGCCTACCGGAGCTTCATGGAGGTCGAGGCGGTATCGAAGGACGCGACGCTGGCGACGATAATCAGCCTCGTTCTCGTCCTGCTCCTCTTCATGGCGTTCTTCAGACGATTCAGGGCGGTGCTCGTGGTGGTCTTGCCGCTCGCCATGGGTTGCCTGTGGATGACGGGCCTCACGGGGATCGTCTACGGAAGGCTCACGTCCATCACCGCGTTCGTGGTGGCCATGCTCATAGGCATGGGCATCGACTACGGCATACACCTGTACTCGCGCGCCATTGACGAGGTCCAGCACGGCAGCTCGTGGGAGACTGCCCTCGGCATCGCCATGACGCACACGGGGCGGGGAATGCTCTCGGCCGCCGGCACGACAGTGGCCTCGCTCCTCACGCTGGTTGCGGCACATTTCAAGGGCTTCTACGAGTACGGCGTCGTCGCTTCCTACGGAATCGGCTTCTGCTGCCTGGCAGCCTTCCTCGCGCTTCCCCCGCTGATCATTGCACTCGAGCGCGTGCGGCCTGCGCGTTTCCCGCCCCTGCCTCCGACCAGGGATGCATCGAAGCTCTTCGGCCTTCCAGGAAGGCGCCTGGTTCTGTGGGGCGGGGCATTCGCCCTGCTCGCCACGCTGGTGCTTGCTCCCTTCATAGCGCGGGTCGGCTTCGAGCACGACTTCCGCAACCTACGAGCCCCCAAGACCAAGCAGACCATCAAGTACGGCAAGGCCATCGGCAAGGAGCAGACCACGACCCCCAACATGATCCTGGGGTCCAGCCCAGAGGAGATGAGGATCGTTCACGAGGAGCTGCTGCGCCGGAAGCACGAGATGAAGGATCCAAGGATAAAGTCCTTCATCACGGTGGCGACATTCGTCCCGACCGATACCGAGCAGGAGGCCCGTGCCAAGGTCGTCGCCGAGATTGGCGAGATCGTGAACCGCAAGGCCATGCGGAAGGTGAAGGACGAACGCGCGCTCGAGATGCTGGACGTGCTGCGCGACATGACGACAGCCGCCAGGTTCGGGGTCGCCGACCTGCCACCCTGGGTCGTGCACATGCTGACCGAGATGGACGGATCGGTTGGGAAGATCGGCTACCTGTACGCGAAGGTGGACGAGTGGGACGCCATCTCGGTCATGCGCTACCAGGACGACTACGGCACCCTGCGCGTCGATGGTCACGCGGTTCGGATCTCATCGTCGTCGTTCATCCTCGCGGACGTGGTGCGCACGGTGAAGTCGGACGCGAGGCGTCTCGTGTTCTGGATAGCCGGCGTCATCCTGCTGATCCTGATCGTGGACACGCGGTCCTTCAGGCGGGCGGTGGCGACCGCCTCCGCCCTCGCGATCGGTTCGATCTGGACCGCTGGGCTCATGGGCATCCTCGACATCCGGCTGGGCATCTACAACATCATCGCCGTCCCTACCTTTCTAGGCACGGCCATAGACGGTGCAATATACCTTGTGCACCACTACCGGGCGGTCGGTCCGGACCGTATGGGAGAGATCTTCCGAGTCACCGGTAGAGGCATCCTGGCTGCATCGACCACCACGGCAGCCGGCTTCCTGGGGCTATTATTCATCCAGCACCTAGGCTTGCGTACGATGGGCTCGCTGGCCGTTACTGGTATTCTTGCGTCCATGGTAGCGGTCTTCATGGTCACACCGTTCCTGTGCATCGTCCTGCGCATACGACCCGTTCGACCCGACCCGCGTTGACGGTTCGCTTACTGCTTGGCAAACCCTGTTTCGGCGGGACTTGTTTGCAACGCACGGGACTGGCCTGGCATTACCACTGCTGATCTCGATCCACGGTGCGGAGTTCTTGTTGTCGATCGCCCAGATGTGTTCTTTGACGCTCGCAACACCGAATGGCCGGAAAGGGTTGCTGTGGAGTTATCGCTCCCGGAAAAGCTACTTGGGCATGGCACTCCCGAGAAATGGTGCAGGCTAATCCAAGAGGAATGCGCTCGCCTCGAAAAGCAGGCGCATCTGGATTGGCAAGCCACTGCTGCAGGGCAAGTTCGTCAGGAGAAGCTGATGCTTCTGGGGGGTGGGAGAAGTCGAGGAAGGCATTCGTATCCTGCTTACCGTCGAGGCAGGGGGATGCCGCTGTCGAGGCGGGGATTCCTTGGCGCCGAGAGATGTTCTCGTATCAATCCCTATGGCCGCGCCCGGAGCTTTGAACCAATCCGCGGTCGAAACCCCAGGATTGCAGTAGGACGTAACCACACGGATGTTCAAGACGCGGCTCTCGCCGAACTCAGGTCTTTCCGCATGGCCTACCGAGAGGCAATGTCACTTTGGCGGGATGGACGCCGCGACGTGCTGTTCCCATATGGTACCTGGGGAATGCGGAGGTTTCACGGTGCTCACACCGTACAGACGAGAATGCAATGTTTTGCTTGGCGAAGGAGCCCATTTCAGATAGCCCCGCCGCAGACCCCGACATCGATCGAGACCAGCGGCGCCTCGACCGGAGCACCGGAGACGTAGCTCGTTACCAGCAGCGCGCCGCCCCTGAAAGCAAGGCTCGCGGGGTTGACGACGTCCGCGATCACCTGGCCGTCTGACAGCCGGACCACCTCGCCTGCGATGTACTTGGCCACGTAGAGTGTCCCGTTCTCGTCGACAGCCACACCGTCGATTGCCTGCAGGATGTTGGAATCGGACCATTCGTTCATGGGTGTGGATCCAATGGTACCGTCAGGAGCCACCGTCCAGCCGATCACGCGCGGGAGTGTTGAAACCGCACAGTGCAGTGTCTGCGTCGAAGCCTCGAATGCTAGCCCGTTTGCCCCGGTGAACCCGAGGAACCCGGCGAGGTCGGTGCCTGACGCTGCCAGGGATACAGAGTAAATGTCGGGTGATTCCTCGACAAACCTCGCTATCCAGGCATTCGATGAGTCGCTCATGTAGATTCCACGCCCGGGGACGATTGCAATGCCGTTGGGATCTGTGAAGCCCTGACCGTCCACCTCGAGCGGGAGGACCAGACCAGCGTGTCCTTGATAATCCACGCGAACGCATGCACCGTCCACGGTTGCTGCACCCGTGGCAGGGCCGAAGTCCGCCACGTATAACCGCCCGCTATCATCACATGCCAGGCCGGCTGGTCCACGACCCGCGAGTGTGGTGTACAGTTCGGGTGGCGACCCGTCAGCAGGGACCCGCCAGATCTCCCCGGCGACGAAGAGAGATACGAATACATCGCCGTCGGGGCATATGGTCACGCCCTCGGGCTGGGGTTCGAACCTCGCGAGATCGGAAGAGGCCATTGTTCCGTCTCCGCGCGGCCAGCCGTCCGGGCACGGCGGCGGTGGGGAGTCCGCGTCACCCACGTCCTCTTCGACTGCGTCCGTGTCCGCGTCCGTCGTGACGTCCGGGTCGAGGTCATCGGCGTCAGTCGTATCCACGGCATCAGGCGCGTCTGAGCTGTCCTCGAGATCCGGTGAGTCGGGATCGCCGGCATCGCCGTTCGAATCGTGGGGCTGGTCCGAGACGACCTCGTCGTTGGTCGCGTCCACGTTCCCGTCATTGCCACCGCATCCGGCAAGCATTGCAGCCAGGCTCACGGATGCAGCCAGGCTCACGGATGCAGCCAGGCTCGTTCTCACGTTTGTCATGGCTTGAACAATAGCGGATTCCGTCAAGATGTTGAATGAGACATCGGATGACCCGGGATGAGGTCGGGGAGCAGATTGAAGTCGGGGAGCAGATGATGTCGGGGCCAGTTGACCCCTTCAGACCGATCACGATTCGTGGTAGGAAGGGTCGCAATGATCACGCGGATAGAGGTGAGAGTCAGGGAGGAGATCGGCGACTCGGCCGGTGCCTCTGTGCGGGCGCGGATCGAGGCCGATCTTGGCATTTCGCTGCTAGAAGTGCGAATCATCGAGGCGTACACCATAGAGGCGATACTCGAGGAGGCGCAGATCAGGCGGGTGGCTCGTGAGATCTTCGCGGACCCGCTCTCTCAGGAGTATTCGATCGGCGGATTCAGGGGGATGGACTTCGGGTGGGCGATCGAGGTCGGGTTCCTGCCTGGGGTCACCGACAACGTTGCGAATACATCGCGGATCGCCATCCAGGACCTCCTGGGAATCACTTTCGCGCCGGGGGAGAAGGTATTTTCATCGCGGGTGTTTCTCCTGGACGGGTTCGTGGACGTTGAGGGGGTGGAAAGAGTCGCACGGCTGTTATCGAACCCTCTGATCCAGCGTTCAGGGTGGAAGACTCGATCCGCGTACGACACTGAGGGAGGGATAGGACTTCCGATTCCACGTGTTGCGCTCGCGCCGAGCGAGCGCGTGGACGATGTGGATCTCGAGGTTTCGGATGAGGATCTGGCCCGTCTGGGGCGTGAGGGCATCCCGGACCGCATCGAGATGTCCGGAGTCACCCGGGTTGAGGTTCGTCGTGGACCGCTTGCCCTGGACCTGGACCAGCTCCATGTGATTCGCGGGCATTTCAGGTCGCTCGGGCGCAGGCCAACGGACGTGGAGATGGAGAGCCTGGCGCAGACGTGGAGCGAGCACTGCCACCACACAATCTTCGCGGCACAAATAGACGAGGTCGACTCCCTTTACAGGACGTACATCAAGGGCGCCACGGCCCGGGTACGGGAGATGAAGGGGCCGCGCGACCCTTGCCTCAGCGTGTTCTCGGACAACGCGGGTGTGGTCAGGTTCAACAACCGGTTCTCCGTCTGCTACAAGGTGGAGACTCACAACAGCCCTTCTGCGCTCGACCCCTATGGCGGTGCCGTGACAGGGATCGTTGGAGTGAACAGGGATCCGCTCGGAACTGGCAAAGGCGCGCTGCTCGTCATGAACATGTACGGGTTCTGTTTCGGGAACCCCTTTTTCACCGATCCGCTGCCGACCCGCGACAAGGATGGGCAGACTCGGATCCTGCACCCCAAGGCGATCTTCGAGGGCGTTCGAAAGGGCGTGGAGTTGTATAGTGTGCCGTCTTCATGCGTGAGTGGAGGAAGATTGTGTTGCTGGACAAATCTCTCAAGGGCTTCGTATCTCTCGAGTTTTACCAACTCCGCATAAGGAGGCCTAATC
>CAZGVR010000002.1:710-1603 GCA_964528945.1 uncultured Myxococcales bacterium | reverse complement strand
AACAAGAGTGGTATTCCAACTCCTCTCGGGTTCATCTGCTTCGACGATCGCTACATGGGCAAACCCTTGGTTTTCGTGGGGACCGTGGGGCTGATGCCCGCCAGCATCGGCGGTGAGCCGTCGCACATGAAGGGCGCGCGTCCGGGTGACTTCATCGTGATGGCAGGGGGGCGTGTGGGCAAGGACGGCATCCACGGGGCTACCTTCTCCTCCGAGAGCCTGCACGAAGGGAGCCCGGCCGGGGCCGTGCAGATCGGTGACCCAATCACGCAGAAGAAGCTCGGCGATGCGCAACTCGAGGCTCGCGACCAGGGTCTCTACTCGTCAGTGACCGATTGCGGGGCGGGCGGTATCAGCTGCTCCGTGAGCGAGATGGCCAGGGAAAGTGGCGGTTGCGAGGTTGACCTGGAACGCGTGCCCGTGAAGTACCCCGGTTTGGCACCGTTCGAGATCTGGATAAGCGAGAGCCAGGAGCGGATGACGTACGCGGTTCCGCCGGCCGTTCTGGACGCCTTCCGGTCACTCATGAGGAAGCGGGACGTCGAAGCTACAGTCATCGGGAGGTTCACGTCCTCTGGAAAATGCGTGGTCTCGTTCCGCGGAAACCGCGTGGTGGATCTGGCCCTGGAATTCCTGCACGAGGGCCTGCCCAGGAAGGTTCTGGCGTCGTCGGTGCCTGCCCAGCTCGGATCGATGAACAAGGCTCAACCCGGGTCAGGTGGAACACAACCCGGGTCGGGTGGAACCGCTGGCACTGGGAAGCAGGGCAGGGCGCAGGACCTGGGGGCGGCGCTGGTCGAGATGGCGGGGCGGCTGAATGTCTGCAGCCGGGAGTACGTGGTGCGGCAGTACGACCACGAGGTGCAGGGTGGGAGCGTGCTGAAGCCGCTCAC
>CAZGVR010000002.1:0-700 GCA_964528945.1 uncultured Myxococcales bacterium | reverse complement strand
GCACCTGGACGTCCATAATGACGCGGTGGTCCAGAGGCCGATCCTGGACTCCATGGAAGGACTGGCTTTCGCGACCGGAATCCTGCCCTGGTACGGCGACATAGACACCTACGGCATGGCTGCCGCCTGCATCGACACGGCCATACGCGGCATTGTGGCTGTCGGCGGGGATCCGGACGAGGTGGTGCTGCTCGACAACTTCTGCTGGTGCTCGAGCGACGAGCCCGAGAGGCTTTGGCAGCTCAAGCGTGCGGCCATGGCCTGCTACGACATGGCCGTTGCCTTCGGCGCACCCTTCATATCGGGAAAAGACTCCATGTTCAACGACTTCAGGGGTTTCGGGCCCGACGGCAAGCCCCTGAAGATCTCGGTTCCGCCCACGCTCCTGGTGTCGAGCATGGCGAAGGTCCACGACGTTCGCAACTGCGTGGATGTTCAGGCCATGGAGCCAGGGGACCTCGTCTACGTCCTCGGGGCAACCCGGGACGAGATGGGCGGCAGCGAGTACCTCGGCATGCTCACCGGACATGAGGCGAAAGCGCCAGGACGCGAGGGCGTGCTCCCGGTCGTGCTGCCGGACGTGTTCATGGCGACCTACCGCGCCCTGCACCGGGTGATCGGGTTGAAGCTGGTGGCTTCATGCGCGAGCCTCGGACGTGGCGGCCTGGGAATGGCGCTCGCCCGCACGGTCATGGCCGGC
>CAZGVR010000001.1:26588-31653 GCA_964528945.1 uncultured Myxococcales bacterium | reverse complement strand
CACATCGACGGCATTTCGGTCCGGGCCGCGGGGCTCGTCCGGTCGCTCGCAGGCCGGCCCGGAGCGCCGCCCGTTCGCATCGTGGCCACGTGCACCGCAGGCGCGGTAGGCCGCGTGCCGGTCCTCGGCGCGGGCCCAGTCTCCGAGATCAGGCTCGAGAGGCTGGGCAGGGACGAGATATCCGCCATGGTGAGGTCTGTCGTCGGGAGGGACGACGAGCGGCTGACAGGCAGGATCCTGGAGGTCTCCGGAGGCGTTCCGGCGCTCGCGGCGCACTTTCTGGAGCGGGCGGCCGCCGAGGGCCCCCGGATGGATCGAATGGTGGACGAGCCGCTGCCGGCAAGGCTCGCGGCCATCCGCGGAGAGCGTGCGGCAGGCCTCACCGGGACAGAGCTGGCCGTGGCCGAGGCGCTCGCAGTGGACGGGGGGCCGGTGTCGCCCGAGTCGCTGGACGCGGTCGCGGGCCCGGGCGCCCAGGAGGCCTCGCGATCCCTTGCGAGGTCTGGCCTGGCATCGTACAGGCAGGACGGCAGGATCGTGCTCTCGCCGACCGCGGCGGCCGCCATACGCTCGGGACTCGATGCGGGCCGCACGCGAGGCCTGCACGCTGCATGGGCAGACTGGATGTCGAGGTCGAGAGGTCGCGGGCACCGCGTGCTCACGCACCTCGCGCTCTCGGGCAGGGCAGGGGAGGCGGCAGGGCAGTCGCTGGACGCGGTCAAGAGGCTCAGGGCCCTGGGAGACATGGCATCGGCAGAGAGGCTGCTTGAGGCCGTGGACTCGGGGCTGGGCGGCAGCGGCGAGACGGGCGGCAGCGGCGAGATGGGCGGCAAGGTCAGGGTTGCGCTCGCAGAGGTGCTGCTCGACACGGGCAGGCCGATCGCTGCGATCGAGATCCTCGGTCACGGCGCGCAGGAGGATCACGAGGCCGAGCTCGTGCGCGCACGCGCACTGGCGTCGACAGGCCGGCGTGGGGAGGCGGCCGGGATCCTGGAATCGCTAGCGCAGCCAGCGGCCGGGGCGGCCGCATGGATCGCGGGCAGGGCGCTGCGCGAGTTCGCGCTCCTCAAGATCCACGAGGGCAGGAACGCGGAGGCAAGGGAGATGGCGGATCTCGGGCTCGGGCCGGGCAGGGCGGTTGGCGAGGCGGACCGGGCCGACCTCCTGTGCACGCGCGCCCTCTCGTTCCTGTACGAGGAGAGGCTGGAGGAGGCCGCGTCCGACGCGGGGGCCGCGCTCGCGCTCGCGGCCCGCATCCACGACGGGAGGCTCAAGGCCCGTGCCCACTGGATCTCGGCCATGATCCACCAGCACAGGTCCGCGCTGTTCGAGGCGGCAGCGAGCTACAGGCAGGCCATAGACATCAGCCAGAAGGCCGACGACACTGGCAACCTGGCAACGCTGCACCTGAACCTGGGGACCCTCCTGCACAGGCTGGGCGAGTTCGAGGAGGCCATGGATCGCTACCTGGGCGCCATGGACTATGCCAGGGCCGCGGGCCGCGCCGAGCAGGTAGCGAGCGTGCGCGTGAACCTGGGGCACATGCTCGCGTCGCTGGGCCTCGTCGAGAGGGCGAGGCTGGAAGGCGAGCGGGCGATCGCGGACGCGACGGCACTCGGCCAGGGCGCGATCGCGGCGCGCGCGCACGGCCTCATGGGAGAGGCGGCCCGCCAGGCCGGCGACATGGGAGAGGCGGCCCGGTGCTGGCGCAGGGGGCTCGACCTCCTGGGCGACGCGGGCACGGGATGGGAGGCAGCCGAGATGATGGCCGAGCTGGCCGGGGCGCTCGCCGCCGCCGGGCCGGAAAGGCTGGCCGAGGCCGGGGATCTCGCGTCGCGGGCCGCGGCCTTCCTCGAGACGAGCCCATCGCCGCGGCTCGAGGCCGTGGTCGCGCTTTCGAGGGCCAGGGTCGCGCTCGCCTCCCACGACCACGCGGCATCGCTGGACGCGTCCCGCGCGTCGCTCGTCGCGTGCAGGCGGCTCGCGCCCGAGTGGGACGACTGGTCCTGGCAGGCCTTCGCGTGCATGGCGGACGCGCACGCGTCGCGAGGCTCCGACCTGCTGGCGGCGCGCGCCGCGCGGCGCGCGGCAGAGGCGCTCGAGGAGGCCGGCCTCAAGGTCCCGGCGCGCTTCGCGCAGGCGTTCGCGGCCGCCCCCCCGCGCAGGCGGGTGGCCGAGGCCTCGGCCGCCTCGGATGCGGCGGTCGCCAGGCCACGGGGCGGCGCCGATCCGGGGAGCGCCGGGGAAGCGCTACCGGGCGGGACAGGGCCGGCAGACCCCGGAGGCTGGCGGGACACGCTGGTCAGGCTCATGGAGCTGAGCCGGAAGCTGGCAACGGCCCGCGATCCCGAGGTGCTGGTCGATCTGATCCTGGACTCGGCCGTGGAGTTCACGGGCGCGGAGCGCGGCCTGCTGCTGCTCCCAGGGCGAGACGGGGCCCTTCGCCTGGCCTCGGCAAGGGACTTCTACCAGGGGTCGGTCCCGGACGAGCACATGGCGTTCTCCACGTCCATAGCGCGCGAGGTGAGCGTCAAGGGCGAGCCGATAATCACGATATCGGCCATGGAGGACGACAGGTTCGGCGGCGCGAGATCGGTCCACGAGCTCAAGCTCCAGTCGATCCTGTGCCTCCCGATCAAGGGGCGCAGCGCCGTGCTCGGCGTGCTGTACCTCGAGAACCGCTTGAGGCGCGGAAAGTTCAGGGAGGCGGACAGGGACGTGCTCGCGGCCTTCATGGATCTCCTCGCCATCACCATGGAGACGGCCATCCTCATCGACGAGGGCCGCGCCCAGAGGCGGGAGATAGAGCGCCTGGCCGGGGAGCGCGAGAAGCTGCTCGAGAGGCGCACGCGGGAGCTGGGCGAGGCGCGGCGCGACCTGCGCGCGGCGCGGTCGCAGCTCGCAGGGAAGACGGTGTGGAGGGGCATCGTGGGCGGATCCGACGCCATGAGGCGCATCTTCGCGACCATGGAGCGCGTGGGCGAGAGCGACGTGCCGGTCGTGATCGTGGGCGAGAGCGGAACCGGCAAGGAGCTGGTCGCGCGCGCCATCCACGCGGGCGAGGCGCGGCGCGCCGGCCCGTTCGTGGCCGTGAACTGCGGGGCGCTGCCCGCGTCGCTCCTGGAGAGCGAGCTGTTCGGGCACGTGAAGGGATCCTTCACCGGCGCGGTGCGGGACAAGAAGGGCGTGATCGCTGCCGCCCACGGCGGGACTCTGCTCCTCGACGAGGTCGGCGACATGGACCCCAAGATGCAGCTGGATCTCCTCAGGGTCATACAGGAGGGCGTTGTCAGGCCGCTGGGCGCGGAGAAGGAGATCCGCGTTGACGTGAGGGTGATCGCGGCCACGCAGCTGCCGCTCGAACGGCTCGCGAGGGAAGGGCGGTTCCGCGAGGACCTGTTCTACAGGCTCTCGGTCGTGCAGATCGTGATCCCGCCGCTCAGGGAGAGGCGCGACGACATACCGCTCCTCGTGGACCACTTCCTGTCCGCGTTCTCGCTGAGGTTCAGGACCGAGCGCAAGACCGTTTCGAGGCGGGCAATGAGGCTGCTCCAGGAGGGCGAGTGGCCGGGCAACGTGCGGCAGCTCGAGCACGCGATCCTGAACGCCTGGGTGCTGGCCGAGTCCCGCATGCTGGACGCCGAGGACTTCGAGGTCGACGCGGGCGCGCGGCCGGCCGGGGCGCGGCCTGAGGCCTCTCCAGGCGATGCCGCTTTCCAGGCGTCCGGGGCGCCCGGAGCGTCCGGGGCCGTGGCCGAGCCTGCGGGCGGGATCGACGACGAGGAGCGGCGGACCATCCTGGACGCGCTCAAGGCGTGCAGGTTCAACAAGACCGACGCGGCAGCGAAGCTGGGGATTCCGCGGCGCACGTTCTACAGGAAGCTCGCGAAGCACGGGCTCTTGTGACGCGCGGCCGGGCTGCCTGACGAGCGACCGGGTTGCCGTGACGCGGTGCGGACACTCCTGGAACCCCAAGTCGATGAAGGGCATGGGTGTCGAGGGGGGGGGTGGAAGGTAAACTTCCCGATCCGGATACATTACCTTCCATGCGCCGGGGAAGCCGGGCAAGTCGCGAGTGGTGTTGCGCGGCCGGGCAACGGGCGGGGATCAGGGCGAGCAGGCGCCGCCGAACCGGCGGTAGAAGCCGAAGTTGCCCAGGTTCGGGAAATTCACCCAGGCCTTCCTGGGCACGTCGTTCAGCGGGATGTAGAACCCGCCGTCGATCTGGAAGCTCGTGCACGGGTGCTTGATGAACCTGAACTCGATCCCGACGTGGAACGGGGCGAGGAACACGTACGTGCGCCCGCCGTGCAGGTCCGCGTCGAAGCGCGCATAGAAGGAGTAGTAGATGGAGAACCAGCGCTGCTTCCCGAACCTGAGCGCGATGTCCAGCTCGGGCGCGTCGTAGAAGCTGTCGCGGTCCAGGTCGAAGGCGCCGGTCCTGAACCCGAGGTACGTGTCCTGGAACTTGAGGCCGGCCCTGTTCCTGAGCCCCACGAAGAGCAGCCCGCCAGGGGACTCGTAGATCTTCACGTGGAACACGAGCTTGAGGAGCACGACGCCTATCCCGCCGCCCAGCTCGAAGGCCGGCTGGAACCAGGGCGAGATCCCGCGCCTCGTGCCCACCATGATCGTGGAGAAGCTGGTGAACTCGTCGTTGGACCTCAAGTACAGCGTGCACTCGCCAGGGAGCAGCATGCCCGAGCGGTGCGCGAACGGGATGCACGCCCCCTTGCAGGCGTGCGCGGCAGGGCCCGGCGCGTCGCCGGCGGCGGGCTCCGAGGCCTCGGCATGGCCGGCGGCGGCGAGCAAGGAAGCGCAGAGCACGAGCGCGAGCGGAGCCGCGTGTCGCCTTCTGGAACGCATGAGCAGACCCTCCCTTCCCGTCCAGTCGAAGCATCTAGGGCCGGAACGGCATCAGGCAAGGAAATGTCGCCGAAGGACCGGGAAACATCCCAACCAGTTCGAACGATTGAATCCGGGCTCCCGCGGAGCCGGTCCGGGCCGGCCGATGCCCCAGAGGGGCTTGCATTGGTTCTCATATATGATAACCTCTGGCCGGGAT
>CAZGVR010000001.1:20068-26578 GCA_964528945.1 uncultured Myxococcales bacterium | reverse complement strand
GCCGGGATGGCGCCGGCCGCTAGGATTGGCAATGGGACGCCGCAGGCGCGCCGGAGGCTCCATCGTCAGCCAGAGGGAATCGGAAGTGGAGCCGCCCCATGTACATGTGTTCAGGGATGGAAAGATGATCGCGAAGTTCGATCTCGTGAGAGGGATCTTCATCAAGGAGCCTTCCGGAAGGCATCGCGGACGTGTGCTCCGGGCCCTGGCCATGCTCGGGTTGATCGATGCGAGGTGAAACGATGAAGACGGCACCGCGAAGAGCCCCGACGGGGGGTACGCGAGGGTGCAGGGTGGCGAGAGCTCCGGCGGTCTCGGCCGCCGGACCTGCTCGATCGGCGGAGGATCGCCGCAGATCGATCCCGGTGCGGAAGCCGCGTGCCGTCTTGCACCGGGAGTCGTTCTTCTGGGAGGAGGATGACGGGGAGCGACTCGAGAGCGTGGAGTGGTTGCCCTCTTCGATGACGCTGGAAGTCCGGTTCGCGGCCGGGCGCAGCTACGTGTTGCCGCTCGATCAGGTCCCAGGGATCGTGCCTGCCGAGGTCCGTGGGGCGGTCGTCGACGACCTGCGGCACGGCATCGTGCTGAAGCTAGGCGGTGGGCGCAAGGTGGACTTCGCCTCCGACCTCGTCCTGCACCGGTGCGACATCGAGTACAGGAAGTGGTACGAGGAGCGTTTCCCGCCCGTGAACGAACCTGCTCGCGAGAGGGTCGGCCGCCGGGTGCGCGAGATCAGGTTGCGGCGAGGGATCTCCCTCGCGGAGCTGGCCGCCATCGCGCGCCTGACGCGCGGCAATGCTAGCAGGCTGGAGAGCGGCAGGCACGATCCGCGGCTTGCCACGCTGGTCCGCGTCGCAAGGGCTCTCGGTGTCACGGTCGCCGACCTCGTCTCCGCGTGAGTCATGGTCGAGCCTGACGTGTACGCAATCATCGCCGCTTGACATCCGCCGGCCACTGTTCTAATGATCCATTGAATACTTGAGGAAGGCATGAAGGGACGGGAGTTCAAGGATGCCATGTTCGCGCAGCTCGGGAGGATGGCCTCGGCGTTCGCGAGCCCGAAGCGCATCGAGATAATAGACCTGCTGGCGCAGGGCGAGCGGAACGTGGAGGCGATCGCGGCCGAGACGGGCCTCGCGATCGCCAACACGTCGCGGCACCTGCAGGTCCTGAAGGCATCGAGCCTGGTAGCGGCCAGGAAGGATGGGCTCCAGGTCTTCTACAGGCTCGCGGATCCCATGGTGCTGAAGGGCTACCGGGCGCTCAGGGAGCTGAGCGAGGCGCGGCTCGCCGAGGTCGGCAGGCTCGTGGACGACTACTTCTCTGGCACGGACGGGCTCGAGCCGGTCGGGAAGGACGAGCTGATGCGGAGGGCGCGCCGGAGGGAGGTTGTGGTGCTGGACGTGAGGCCGGCCGTCGAGTACGAGGCCGGCCACATCGACGGGGCCCTGTCCATCCCGCTCGCCGAGCTCAGGCGGAGGCTCGAGGATCTACCGCGCGGGAAGCGCATCGTGGCCTACTGCCGCGGCCCGTACTGCGTGCTCGCGGCAGAGGCGGTGAAGCTCATGCGCGGGCAAGGGCTGGAGGCGGTCCGCCTGGAGGAAGGATACCCGGAGTGGCGCGACGCCGGCCTGCCCGTGGAGACCGGGAGGACGTCCTCCGGAAACGCAAAGGAGAAGCGCAGATGAACGTACTCATGATCCTCAACGATCCCCCGTACGGGACCGAGCGCACCTACAACGGCCTCAGGCTCGCGACGAACCTGCTCGCGAAGGCCGGCGGGATCTCGCTCACGGTCTTCCTCATGGGCGACGCGGTGTCCGGAGCCAAGGCGGGACAGAAGACGCCGAACGGGTACTACAACGTCGAGAAGATGCTGAAGGCCGTGCTCGTGCGAAAGGGGCGGGTGCTCCTCTGCGGGACGTGCATGGACGCCCGCGGGATCGGGGAGGGCGAGATCCCGGAGGGCATGGAGCGCAGCACGCTCGACGAGCTGACGGGTCTGACCGCGGAAGCGGACAAGGTCCTGGTCTTCTAGCCATGGAGGAAGCGATGGTCGCGGAACAGGTGGTAAACGGGGTGCTGCTCGCGCTGCACAACCTCGCGCTGGTTGGGTGCGCCGCAGCGCCCTTCTACAACCGTAACCTGGTCGGGAGGAGGGCGCAGTTCGGCCCGAAGCTGCGCTACGACCTGGACAAGGTCGTGGAGGAGACGCTCCAGGGCAATGCGCCGTACTGCATGGCCTTCATCGCCGTGCTCTTCGCAACGGGCATGGGAATGCCGCTCGTGCACTTCCTCTTCCACGGAGCCTTCCGCGAGATGCACGCGGTCGCATGGGTGGCGCTCGGGACCAAGCTCGCGCTCGTGTCGGGCATGGTGGTCATCATGGGCATGATATTCCTCGGCATCAACCCCAGGCTCAGGGAGCTGTTCGCGGGCTTCGAGGCCGGGAAGGCGCCGGACGCGGCAAGGGAGAAGGAGTTCTTCGGGAAGCGCGCAAGGAGAAAGGCGCTGTGCGATATCTGCCTCTGGCTCGCCATGGGCGTGCTCGTGTCGAGCGCCTTCATCGGGTTCGGGAGGTAGGCACGGCATGGATGCAGATCCCATCTACCTGGACCACAACGCCACGACCCCGGTCCTCCCGGAGGCGGTCGAGTCCATGCTGCCGTACCTCGGGGATCGGTTCGGCAACCCGTCGAGCGGGCACTCGTACGGGAGACAGGCGCGGGACGCGGTCGAGCGCGCCAGGGAGCAGGTCGCGCGGCTGCTGGGGTGCGAGGCGGGCGAGATCGTGTTCACGTCGGGCGGCACCGAGGCGAACAACATCGCGATCAGGGGCGTGGTCGAGGCCACGGGTGGGCGGCACGTGGTCACCACGGCCGTGGAGCACCCAGCCACGTCGGCGCCTTGCGCGCACCTCGAGCGCACGGGCGTCGAGGTGACGCGCGTGCCCGTGGACGGGCACGGGCTGGTGGGCGTGGACGACGTGCGGCCGTTCGTGCGCGGGGACACGGCGCTCGTCACGGTCATGCTCGCGCAGAACGAGACCGGCACGATCATGCCGATAGCCGGGATCGCGGCAGTCGCGCGCGAGCGCGGCGCGCTCGTCCACACGGACGCGGCCCAGGCAGTCGGCAAGATCCCGGTCCGCGTGGACGATCTCGGCGTGGATCTGCTGTCGGTCGCCGGGCACAAGCTCTACGCGCCAAAGGGGGTGGGCGCGCTCTACGTGAGGAAGGGGACGCCGATCCGGCCAGTGCTCCTCGGAGCGGGCCACGAGCGCGGGATCCGTCCGGGCACGGAGAACGTGGCCTCGATCGTGGGGCTCGGCGTGGCGTGCGAGCGGGCCGCCATGGACGGAGCCGAGGAGGCAGGGCGGCTGCGGCGGCTCAGGGACGATCTGTGGGCCGCGCTCTCGACCGGGATACCTGGACTGAGGCTGAACGGGCACCCGGAGGAGAGGCTGCCGAACACGCTCAACGTGTCGTTCCCGGGCGTGCGCGGGAGCGAGATCCTGGCGCTCGCGCCCGGGATCGCGGCTTCCACCGGCTCCGCTTGCCACGCTGGCGGCGAGGCGCCGTCGTCCGTGCTCTTGGCCATGGGCCTGGACGCGGGAACGGCTCTCGGCGCGGTGCGGCTCTCGCTCGGCAGGGGAACGACGCAAGAGCAGATCGAGGAGGCGACCGCGGCGCTCGTGCGCGCACACGGGAAGGCCACGGATCGCGCTGGCAGGCCCTGACCTGTCAGACGTCCAGGCGCGCTGCCGGCAGGTCCATGCCGAGGTCCACGTCCTCGCCCGCTGCCCCGAGGGCCGCGAGCCAGAAGCGGGGGAGCGGGAGCGGGACCTCGCGCACCACCCGGAGCATCCTCCGACGCAGGCCCGCGTCCTCGAGTGCGAGCTTGTAGAGATCCCGCCAGTCCTCGACCGTGCCGCGATCCATGATCTGAGCGAGGATCTCGTCGCTGCGCAGATCTAGCCGGTCGCGGTTCCAGAGGGCGCGGGAACCTGCCAGGCGGTCATGGCGTTCGCTCATGCCGGATCTCCGGGCGACGGACCGAGGACCACGCGGGTGAGGACGCCTGCCCACGCCCTGCCCCGCGCCCTCAGGTGATCCCAGTCGTTCCACGGCGGGACCAGCCCCTTGTAGGTGCGTAGATCCACGCCGGGCGCGTCCGAGGGGCATGCGGCCGCCAGCCGCTCCGCGACTTCGGACAGCGGAGAGATGCCCGAGCCCTGCGCGTAGATCGCGTCGAAGTCCCCGAACGCGGCCGGCACGCCATCGCCGAGACGCTCCAGCAGCACTACCGTGTCCAGGTAGTCCCGGACGGTGTGACGGACCGCGAGCAGCCACGCCTTGATGCCGGCCTTCACCGCGAGGCTCGGCACGCGGAGGCCCTCGATCCACTAGGTCTCGAGCGGGCGCGTGCGCCTGAGCTGCCGGATGCCGGTCTGCACGCCGTCGAGCCGCCCGAGGATGAGCACGGGAGGCTTCACCGTCCCGGTGCGCCACCCGGCCGCGGCCTCCAGCGCGCGCAGCACCTCGTCGTAGCGGTCCCGCAGGTCCGCAAGGACGTGATCCCCGTCCAGGCTCCGCCTGTGCCCGGCATGCAATGCCGCGGCCGTGCCGCCAACGAGGACGGCGCCGGGAACGATCTGCTGGAGGCTCCTCTCGGCCGAGAGGAGGCGCTCCCAGTCGGGCAGCTGTTCCATGGCCCTCTTCCTATCGCGAGGATAGCACGCCGCGGGACGTTTTTCATTCGCCGAACCATGCCAGACCCGTTCATGTCAGGATCTGCCGGGGTTTGGTTTCGTTTCTGTGGCTAATATATGTCGTGCGCTGCTATCGCAAAGCGGTATCGATCAAGTGGCTTTCCGTACACTCAATGGGTCCGAATGGCGTTGCTCGTCCTATCCGCCCCATGCGGAGCACCACAGCTCCACCTGTCTGAACACATGAAGGAACAGGACAAATGCGGCAATGGGGAACAACGACAGCAGACCGATGGCCGAGATGCCGATTGCGACGTACAGGGCGGTGATCCACGCTGGCGCGTCCGGTTTCTTGTCACAGCTTCCCAACCCTTACTCCGACAGACAGCGACGGGGATGGCTGGATCGACCAGGCCTGTACATCATTCGCACCATGGGCAGCCCGGGGGACAGGATCCATCGTGGCAGCTTTCGAGCCCGACTGGACCCGGTCCCTCCACGATGCAGCACACCTGGTCCGAATCGCAGCACTCGTTTCCGCAGCATGCCGCTCCGTCAGGGCATGACGATACGAAACACTGGGGTGCGCCGCACGTGCCCGCATCGCAGAAGGGAGGGTGGAGTCCGCCGTGGAGTCTGCAACGACATCCGTGTCCACGCCCCAGTCCATCCCCGTGTCGAATACGTCGCACCAGCCACTGCACTTCCATTCGCCCCATCGGCCAGCCGCATTGCAGGTCCTTGCCTTGAAGTTGCAAGGACCGCATGGGGCCACCTGTTTGTCCTGACAGTAGCCTGGAATGCACTCGCCCGCGACCAGATAGATGCCAGCCAGCAAGGCTGCCCAGGGGATGCATTTCATGATGGAGTGCCAGTCGGTCGTGCCGTAGGCCGGGTTTTCACAGTTGGCTTTGCCGCCATCACTTCCATTCCCTCATTGAGAAAGATACTTGCTGTTCGCTACTGCAGCAAGGCTTCCAGGCCTTCAAACAGGGAACGAAGACAGCGGTCATCGTGGCCACAGTATCTTCCTGCCTGGCACCCTCCTTGCGGTCCAAGGTCGCGTCCCGGCTCGCGTCGAACTGGCGTTGGATGTCGCTCAGGGACTCACGCAACGCACGTAGTCGTCGACGACCTTGACGTCGTTGGAGAGGGTGCCGAAGCGGAAGTACACGCTCCACGCGTCGGACGGATCGGCGGCATGAGACGACCCTGACCAGTAAAAGTCACAATCGCCTTCGAGGGCAGGATCCCAGTAGCAGCCACCGGTACCGGGACCGCCTCCTCCACTGCAACCACCACAATCGTGGTTGCACGGATCATCAAGGCAAGTGTCCGTCACCCCGCACGCGCCTCCGTCCTCGGTAGCCGGGCAGCCCCTGACGAGCGTCCGTAGCTCCGAGATGGTTGGCAGATGCCACTGCCCTGCTCCACGACCTGCGAGCGAGAGCCCCGCGCAGTAGGCTACAGCACTGTCCCAGTTCCCCCAACCACCCATCTGTGGATCTTCCCATAGAAAGCCAGTTGTGGGATCCATCCAGCAGCCGTTTCTCTGCCAGCACCCATCGCAGCACTCGTTCACGCCAGAGCACTCGCCCAGGTGCACCGATACGTCGGCATCGTCGCAGTCGGTCCCGCCGCACGAGATCGGTCCGAACCCGTCCCCGTCCGCGTCCGTGTCCAGCTCCGTGGCGTCCCCGTCGCAGTCGTTGTCCACCGTGCCATCGCGCTCCTCGGCGGCGCCCGGGTGGACGCCATGGTCGCCGTCGTAGCAGTCGATGGGCACCCCCGCGGGGGCG
>CAZGVR010000001.1:3856-20058 GCA_964528945.1 uncultured Myxococcales bacterium | reverse complement strand
ACAGGGACATCTCGCCGTCGCAGTCCGCGTCGAGCCCGTCGCAGTTCGTCTCGTCCACGAGCGAGCTCACCTCCGGATCGCCGTCGTCGCAGTCGCTACCCGAGCAGTCGAGGCGCGCGTCGCCGTCCCCGTCGTTGTCCCTGGCGTCCTCCAGGTTGCAGTCGTGGTCCGCGGTCGAGCAGTCCACGGCGAGTGATCCCGGGAACGCGTCCGCGTCCGCGTCGTCGCAGTCGTCCCCGCCGCAGCCCGTGGTCGCGTGGCCGTCCTGGTCCTCATCGTCGTCCGGATCTCCGTCGCAGTCGAAGTCGCCGCCACCCTCGCAGTCGAGGGCCGCGTCCGGGTGCACGTCGCTGTCCGCGTCGTCGCAGTCCGGGCCGCCCGCGCAGACCGTCGTACCGACCCGACCTGCCGCGTACCCGTCCCCGTCGGCATCGACCGGGTCGTGGCCGCACGTCTGGAAATCGAGGTCGCACGTGTCGGCTGTGCAGGGATCCCCGTCGTCGCAATCGCCATCGGCCGTGCACTCGACCTCCCCGATCGTATCGTTAGTTGCCGTGTCAGGGGTCGTGTCGGGTTGCACGTCGGGATCAGTTGTCGTGTCAGTCGGCCCCACGCACACGCCGCCCTGGCAAGTGTGCGGCGGGTCGCACAGGCCGGCAGGTGTACACTCGCAACCCTCAGTGCCGGCTGTGCAGGTGGAACCACCGCCGTTACAGGCGAGAAGCGCAAGTGCAAGGATCGAGTTGATGACCCGCATTGATCTCACGTAGCTCCACCCGGCCAAAGGTTCGGGCCGCCAGAAGATTAGATCTAATATTTCACCACGCATTCCGCTTTGCGGCAAGCTCTTGCTGGCTCACCCCGCGTCGTAGAAGCCAGCAGACATCCCGTCCATCCCGGCAGGTCCTGGCCCTGCCCCGCCCGCGCCGGCCGGGCCCGTGACGAACGTCACGCCGGTCCTCGTCGAGGCGATTGGCCCGTGCTCCACGATACCGATGGACGGGCCTCCACCGCCGCCGCCGCTCGCGCCGCCGCCCCCGCCGTGCCCGCCGATGCCGCCGTTCCCGCCCGCGCCCACCTCGCCCGTGCACACGGTCCCTCCGGGGCCTCCGGACGCGCCAGGCCCACCAGCGCCACCCTCTGCCCCGTCGCCGCCCGTGCCGCCGCCAGCGGTCTCTATCGCCACCCGCTCGATCACGATTCCAGTGCATCCCACGAGCACGATGCCGAACGACCCGCCGCCGCCACCGCCGCCCGACGCGCCCGTGCCAGCCGCCCCGCCAGCGCCTCCTCCTCCTCCGCCGTTGCCCGATCCGTCGTCGCAGAAGAAGCAGGACTGCCCGCCGCCCGCGCCGCCGCCACCGCCTCCCGATCCCGGAGTGCCGTCGAGGCCTGGCGATCCGCCGGCAGGCACGTACGCGCCAGTGTCGATTGCGCCGAACGCCGCGCCTCCTGGCCCGGCAGCACCGTCGCCGCCGTCCCCACCTGGCGAGCCGACCGTTCCGGCCATGCCCGGATCGCCGCTCCCGCCGCCCGGGCCGCCGCTGCCGGCCGAGGGGCCCGATCCTGCCGCGCCCGGCAGCCCTGGATCTCCCTGATGGACCGCGCCATTGCCGCCAACGCCTCCCGGCCATCCAGCGCCCGTGCCGCCTGCGCCGCCAGCGCCGCCCGGCTCCAGGTCGCAGGATCCCGGTCCTCCAGATCCGCCTGCGAGTCCGGGCAGGCCGACCATCCCGCCCGTGCCAGGCGCTCCGTCAGCGCCGCGGCCCGCGCGGATGACCACGTCCAGCACGTTCACGTCGTCGCACGCGACCAGCGTGATCCCGGAGCCGCTCGCCCCGGCCGCGAGTGCGTCCGCGCCCACGATCTGGAGCCAGGTCACGGACAGCCCTGACACGCCGCTGCCCACGACCGGCGTGGGTCCGCCTTCTATCGTGGTTACGAACGCCACTCCATCGCGCGCCCAGGTCGCCGGGTCGAAGCCACCGTGAATGCTCACGCCCGAGGAAAGGACCACGTCCTCGGCATAGGTGCCGCCTGCCACGTACACGTCAGCGCCTGCCGCGCTGGCCGCGGACATCTCGATCCCGGCCATGATGGTCCTCAGCGGCTCCTCGCGCGTGCCAGGGTGCGAGTCGTCGCCGGTCGTCTCCGATACCCAGATCGCGGCCCCCGCCTCCTCCTCCACGAACACCCACACCTGGTCCGGCGGGCTGTCCTGGCCGCCCGCATCCGTGACGACCAGGGAGAACGCGAGGCTCGTGACCGATGCGGGCGCGGTGAAAGACGGGGCGACACCGGCGAGCGTGCCGCTCCCACCAGTCACGTCCGGCCCTGCGATCTGGGTCCACTCGTACCCGAGCGGCAGCGACTCGGGATCCACGCTCGCGGACCCGTCCAGCGTAACCACGGCAGCGACCCCGGCGTCCTGGTCCAAGCCAGCGTCCGCGACCGGCGGCAGGTCCACTGGCTCGACCTCGTCGTACCAGTCCATGGCCTCGTCACCCGACGCATCCTCTTCCGCGTCGCCGGTAGCATCCCCGTCAGGGTCTTCGTCCGTGTCCGGCGACTCGTCGTCCGGCAGGTCCTCCAGCGTGTCTACCGCCGTGTCAGGCGCGTCCGGGGCCTCCGATGTGTCCCCGTCATATCCCCCGCCCTTGCCGCCGCACCCGAAGGTCAACGATGCCACGGCCGAAAGTGCTGCCAGCACGGCGAAGCGGCTGCACGGACAGCCCTGGCCCACGCCCCTCTTTCCCGGAATCAACGAGATGCCCGACATGCCCCGGATTCTACATCAGCGGTCGCCGCCGGTGAACCGGCGACGGTGAACCGGCGACGGTGAAGTCCCGGGGGCGGGCCGCCGGCTGCCGGGCCAACCCGGCCTCCCACGGCCTCTCCAGGCCGTCCCGGTAGAGCCGGGCTACCGGCTACTGGAGGTCAGCGAAGCTCACCTGGAACATGCGACCAGCCTGGACCGGGACCGATCGCATGCCCGGGAAGAGATCGGTCGTCTCGACCTCGTTCATGCAAGAGAAGTACACCATGGAAGGGACGAGGCCCTCGGACTCCAGCATCGCGATCGTGGCCTCGTCCGCGATGGGCATGACACGGCTCCCTCCCACCAGCGGGATGTCGGCCTCTGGAACGTGCCGCATAGCTCCGCTCGTCATGTCGGCCTGGATGAAGGCGGTGACCGCATCACAGTGGCCGTCGGGGAAGCTGATGGTGGTGCTCAGACCGTCGGCGGCCCCCAGGATCTGGGTCGGGTCCGGTATCGGGTCCGGCGCCGGAACCTCTATGACCGTGCTCCCCGATGTCACGGTGAGCGAATCCGAGGCGCCCCATACGGCGGCGCCGCTCAGTCCCGTGATCACGTAGTTGGACGCGCTGAACGTCGCCGTTGCTGTCTGGAGCGAGCTCGCGAGCGTGATCGGAGTCAGCCCCTGCTCGCTGGTCCAGCTGGAGACGCCCATGAACACGAGCGAGCCATTCGAGGATTCCACGAAATGGGAAACCAGATCGTCGGTTCCCATGATGCAGTTGGCCGTGGCACCGGCACCGCCGGCCGTCCAGCCGGTTCCGGAGCTGGAGAGCCGTACGTTCTCCGCCAGCATCACCGCGTCCCCGTAGATGCCCGGCTTGCTCATCGGGTCGGTGCACCCGCAACCCGCACCGGCAACGGTGACGAACCCGAACAGCGCCAAGAACGCAATCAACCTTGTCGACATCTTCCTGTCACTCCTTTCGGCTGCATGCTCACGCGGATCCCCCCGGTCATGGTCCGTGCCGCCCGTCGTTCCGAACCCCATTCCACCACGCCTTGCGCCCGGCGGCAAGCTCCTTGTCATCGACGTGCGGTGGTGGGAGAACGAGTCATGCGTGCGCTGCGTCCTCCCGGTCCGATCCGGCGAGGACCGGCGTCCGACCGGGCAAGACGCGTCTCAGTAGTGGACGTATTCCAGGTTAACGCCGGTGAGGAATACCATGTGCGGGAGGTCGTTCGAGTCCAGGACGAGGTCGCCGTACTGTGGATAGACCGCCGCCTGGACCGTGTTCTCCTCCCAGCCGCCGCCCGAGGGCCTCGTGTACACGAGGTCACCGCCGTAGAGCTCGACGATCACGTGCGGCATGTCCCTCGAGTCCAGATCCGCGGCCAGGAGAGAGCCGTAGCCCACCAGGTCCTCGACCCATGTCCCGCCGACCTCGTGGTACCAGTAGATGCCGCTGCCGTCGCAGATTATCTGAGGCTCGCCATCGCTGTCCGCGAACAGATCGAGCCCGTTCATGCTGCAGCCGGAGAGCTCGATGATCTCGACGGTCCAGGTGTCCGCGGCCGTCCTGGTCGCCAGCTTGATGGACCTCTCGGCGGTCGTGGATTCGGCCATGTATGCAGCGTACACGGTCCCGTCGGAGGCCAGCGCCACCTGGCATTCCTCGCCCACGTACGCGCCGTCATCCTGCATCTCCACGACCTCGATCGCGAAGTCCGTGGTCTGGGACACCGCGTACTTGACACCCGGGCGAGGGTCGATGCCCACGTCGTGGTAGGCGATGTGGATGCGGGTGTCCGCACCCAGGGCCATGTCCACGTCCCCCTGGGCGATGATGGCCTCGGTGTCGATGATGATGTCGTTCCAGGCGCCTGACTCGAAGCGCCCGAACCTGAAGCTGCGGGTCATGGTGTCCGTGTCGAACAAGGTGAATGCCACGTGAGGCAGATCTCCCGCGTCGAGCGCGAAGGCGTAGGTCTCCGACGGCGCGTCATCCTCGGTCCAGGTGCCGGACGCGGAACGGCTGAGCATCCTGGCGAAAGTCGACATCGTGCCGTTCTCTATCGATACGACCACGGGCTGCTCGCTCGAGTTCAGGTCCATGAACATCCCGACACCACCGGTCGAGCCGACCTCCCCGAACTCCTCCACGGTCGGGGTCCCGAGCGGGTCGGGTACGTAGCCGCCGCCATCGTCGCCCGGCGTATCCGTCGAGGTGTCCGTCGACGAGTCCGTGGTCGTGTCCGGCGTGTCTCCGCCGCCGGAATCGCCGCATCCGACGAGGAAGCCCGTCAGGATGCCCATGCCGAACAGTTTGCCGATCCGCTCCATCGCGATCTCCTTTCTCTTTTCTCTTTTCTATAGCGGTACCGCGTCGCCATTGGACGATTATGTTACACGAATGCCGGCCGTCGGTCCATCGTCCCGGTTAGAGTGAAGGAAACGATCGGGCTGGCCAACGGGGCCGGCGAGGACGGGGGTCTGCCTGGGCACCTCGCGCTCTGCCTGGCGATCGTCGGCCTGGTGGTGCTGTGGGTCTCCGGCCAGCCATCCTTCCTGGAGACCTACCATCTCTTCGGTCGCCTGGCGTCGAGGGGGAGCATTCCCCTGGCGGAGTTCGCGGTATACCAGCTTGCGTATGGGCTGATCTTCGTCTCGGGCGAGAGCTTCTGGAGGGGGTACATCCTGTTCGGGCTGGAGAGAGACCTCGGCTAAAACGCCCTCGCCTTCATGTTGATCCCGTACGTCCTCATCCATTACGGAAAGCCGCTGCCCGAGACCCTGGGGGCCGCAGCCGCCGGGCTCACGCTCGGATACCTCGCCCTCAGGCACAGGAGCTTCTGGCTGGGCGTCGCCGTGCACTGGGCGGTCGCGCTGGCGATGGATCTGTCCGCGATGGCAAGGAGAGGGATCGAGATCCTGCCCTAGACTCGGACTGCTCGGCCTCGGGCTCTGGAACGGGGATCCGGCGCGGCCTCGAACCCTCCGGCACCTGTCAGGGCGTGGGGGTGATCGCGAAGATGCAGATGGCGCCCGCCCGGATGTCGATGTCGGTGGAGCCGATGGCCTCGCTCGTGGACACCAGGGTGGTGGAGACCGAGGCGGGCCCCGTGGGCAGGTTGACGAAGCCGGCGGCGCCGGACGCGTCGGTCTCGGTCGCCGTCGTGCTCGGCAGCCCGCCGACCATGTATATGCGCGTCGAGCCCGAGTCGGCCGTGTCGACGGCCAGCGACACGCCGGCGGCGTAGAACGGCGTGCAGTCGAGGGCGTTGATCACGAGGTGTCCGCGCGCGGGATCCGGGGTGACGCCCAGGGAGGCGGCGAGCAGGGCGAACGTCCCCAGGTCCACGATCTGCACCATGCGCCCCGACTCGGGCGGCATCTCGGTGATCGGCTCGACCGTGTAGCGAAGGGTGGTGACGTAGCCGGTCATGGAGACCTCGAAGTAGCCGTCGAAGCCGGTGGTGCCGAGCGGCACGGTCAAGGTGACCTGGCCCGCGGCGTCGGTGGTCCCCTCGTCCAGCGGCGTGGCGCACGCGGCGTCGGTCCGGGCGCAGGCCCTTGCGGTCGCACCGGCGACCGGGGCGCCGGTCACGTAGTCCAGCGCCGTACCGAGGATGTCGAGGGAGGCCAGAGTGGGGGTTCCCCAGATCACGGAGCCCAGGCACGACCAGTCGGGGGGAGGCGGCCCGTCGCCGTCGGTGGTATCGGTCGTCACGTCCTCCTCGACGGAGTCCTCCGCATCCGCGTCGAAGGGGACGTCGGCGCCCTCGTCCTCGACCACGTCCGGGTCGCTGGCGTCGGTGGCGTCGGTGGCGTCGGTGTCGACCGCGGTGTCCGCGGTGTCCGATGGCGTGTCCGGGTCTGTCGTGGTGTCATCGTTCCCACCACCGCCGCCACCGCAGCCCCATGCCGCGAGGAACGGGATCGCGGACGCCAGCAGGAGGACGGCTCTTGCACTCATCGAGTTGGATCTCATGCTTCACCTCCACGCATCCGGTATCCCCCGCTACCCAGGGGAGACGCTTTGCTGGATGGGATGAATAGCAATTCAGACCCGATGTTGTCACGTTTCTTGCGTCCTGGCCAGCGTCCAGGGCCGGGTCGAACTGGCGTTGGATGCCCTTCCATCCTCTACCTACTATCGGCCTTCTTCGTCGGATGACGCAGAACATGACGCACCGATGAGTTTTCTGGCATGGACACCCGGGCGTGCCTTCGCTCTGCCGAGCTTCCTGGCGGGGAGCCGGACGACCTCGTGCCCCGAGGCTTTCTGGACCTTCCTGAGGTCCCTGCAGATAGCGTCGAGATCGCCCTGGAACTTCCGCGTGTGCTCCATCCTGTGAGCCCGAACCTCTTCGACTATCGGATCCTTCATCCGTCTGCCTCCATGAGCTCGTCAGGCGAGCAGAACTCGGGACAGGAGTACCCCTCACCCTCTACGACCTTCCGCACGAGCAATCTGGTGAACGGATTGTTGAGGTGGGCGAAATTCCAGGTCACAATAACGTCCATCCCGTTCACTGCGGACACTGCCACGTGAAGAGCGTCCTCCGGGTGCGCTTCCGGAATGCTTCTCCCGGCTATTATCCTGCGGGCGAGGGTGCGGGCCTCGACGTCGATGTCGAGCATCCGGAACCTCCTGATGGCCTCGCGCCGTCGCTTGGCCTGAGTAGGGTCACCCCGCACGGACTCCTCGTAAACGAGTGCCGACACGAAGCCGTCGAACTCGGAGACGAGCCTGGGCCACAACTCTCGCGTCGCCTCCTGGCGTGCTGCGACGAGGAGATCACGACTGGGCTTGGCCGTGAAATAGCCCACGACCGTCGTTTCGATGTACACGAGCTTCCGCTTCACATTCCCATCCTACCAACATTGGCAAGTCGCGGAAAGGTAGATCCGGCGGGGTCTTGAACCATCCAGCACCTGTCATGTCCGGGTCAGAATGGCGTTGTTCGTCCGCGCTCCTGGTCGAGAATCCGTCGCGGTCCAGGGAGGTCGACGCGACGTGAACGGTGCTATACCACCGGCCGGTCCGGCATCCCGCCGATCCTCGATCACGAGACTATCGAGATGGAACAGCTAGTCCCGCTCCTGTCGGGCCTCGAGGAGCTGCAGGTCCTGGACCTGAGGAACATGAGCGTGACCGACGCCGATCTGGCCGGTTCGTCCAACCTGAAGGAACTGCGCGTGCTGCTGCTCGAAAGGGCCGCGGTCACGGACAAGGTCCTTCCCGCGCTCGGCGGCCTGAAGCAGCTTCGCACGCTGCAGATCACGTGGACGCCCGTGACGGACGAGGGTTTTGAGCACCTGTGCGGGCTCGACCAGATGCGCAGGCTGAATCTCTCGGCGACGGGCCTCTCCGACGAGGGGCTCGCCTGCATCGGCGGATTCAGGCACCTGAAGACGCTGGAAGCCCACGACACGAAGGTGACCGACGCTGGGCTCGCCGCAATCGGCGGGCTTGCCGAGCTGGAGGAGCTGACCTCCCTGGACCTCGGGGCGACGGGCATCACGGGCAAGGGTCTCGTCCATCTGGAGGGCATGGAGAGCCTGCGAGAACTCGTCCTCGTCGATACAGCGGTCACCGGCAAGTCGCTCGAGCACCTTGAGGGGCTGAAGACGCTGGGAAGCCTGAACCTCGCGGGCACCAAGGTGGACAATGCGGGCCTCGCCCACCTGTACGGCCTCACGCTCCTGCGGGACCCGAACCTCAACTCGACCGGCGTGACACTCCGGGGCCTCGAGAAGCTCGAGAAGGCGATTCCCGAGCTCCTCGTGCAATCAGAGCTGCTTCACGACGATCTCGAATGATACCAGCTTCACGCCTCGAACCTGTTCCGGACCCCAACTGGCAGCGCCCAAGTCTCCGACCGGATCGGTCTTGCACTTCCTCCTCTTATTCATTCCAGAGGGCGCAGGGGGGAAGGCACTACGTGGAGGCGCCCCCCTCAGAATGCGGCGGCGACGCCCGCCATGACGCCTCCCTGGACCGGGGAGGCGTAGGGCACGAGTGCTATCCCGTCTTCCTCACCCAGGCCGTCCCCTTCCGCGGCCGTGTCATGCGAACCCGCAAGCGTGCTCCTGATCCTGATGGAGGCTACCGCCCCCAGGGCGATGGTGGTGATTCCCAGCACCAGGGTCCCTCCGTAGAAGAGTCCAACGCCGTAGATGATCACCCGATCTTCGGGCACCGCCTTGAGGACTACGGCTACGATATCGACGGCCAGCGAGGTCAAGCCCAGGATCCACGAGGCCATGCGCACTCGAATCCTCACGGCGGCCGGCTCGATCCCAGTGCCACGCAGCTTCTTGAGGATCTTCGTGTATCCCGAGTCGCCGACGGCAAGCGGTATCAGCGACAGACCGTACAGAGCTGGACCGCATATGGACGGGCCGATCGTGGCCTCGTCATCCAGGTCCAGGTTCGGATCGGCCATCCAGCCGGTGCCGGCAGCGGCCGTCATGAAGACGACGGCAATGGTGTTTGTCGCGATGGAGAGGGTCTTCGTCCTCCGGACGAGATCCACGTCCTTGTTCGACTTCTTCTCCACCATCGTGCCCGCGGCACTCGCGGCCGTCGGGTCTGTTGCGGTGCCCGGCCCGGCCTTCGCCTCCGTGCCGCTCCCGGCCGGTCCGGCACCTTCCGACGTAGAGGGCAGAGGGACGAGGACCGGTTCGATCACGACGTTCTTTCCGCCCGGCACGCTGGCAACGGTCTTCCATGTGCCGTAGCCCTCCGCCGTCACGACGACCTCGTACTCGCCGACGTTCACCCTGAGGGGCGCCAGCATCGGCGTCGAGCCCACCACGTCGCCATTCACCGACACCTGGGCACCGCTCACGGGGCAATCGACCTGCAGCGTGCCGATGTACTCGGTCATCTCGTAGAGAGTCGCCTGTATCTCAGTCTTCTTGGTGTCCTCCATTGCATCGCCGCCCTCGTCGAGGCATTTCTTCAGCTCCGCCTCCGCCTCGACGAACCTGCCGAGCTTGAACAGCGTCATGCCAACGTTGTAGCGGACCTTCCAGTTCGGCTCGGCCTCGTAGGCCGCCTTGAACTCCACGAGCGCGGCGACGTAGTTGCCGTTCTTGTACAGCTCCACGCCCTTGTCGAACCGCTTCTTGGCCTCGGACGTGCCACCTCCGGCGGCCGAGGTCGGGCCGGCCGCGAAGAGCCACGCGAACGTGAAGACGAAGAGGCAAGCCGGGAGGAGGGAAGTCGACTTCATAGCGCCACCGCCATGCGAACAGCCTGATCGAGAACTGCCGAGTCAGAATGGTATTCAAAGGCATCACGGAGGTCAAGGACAGTATGCGACAGGACAGTAAACGACAGGGGACCGGATGCGTAGCCGCTGCAGGCGGAGTTGCGTGTAAGCGAAAAACGAAAACAGCGGGTGGGAAGGTCTTGCCTGCGAGCAGGAATGGTTGCACCTGCAGTCCATCCCGTGCATTAATTTCGCAGCTTTCTTCCGGGGAGTCGTCTTGTCGACGAGTTCGATCATATTGGAGGTATGCGCTGCAGTCGGAGGCCTCGCATCGCTGCTGTACGCCCACCACCGGCTTCGCAGCTGGCAGAAGAAGATCCGCCAGGTCGCGGAGGAGTCCGGTGCCGAGATGCTGGTGGGAGGAAAACACGATCTCGAGCTGGAGGAAGACGGCTGGATGAGGGCCCGCATGGAGATCGTCCCGTTCGGAAAGGACGGCGGTGGCAAGGTGATCGTCGAGTCGCTCCGCGTCCCGAGGTTCCGCTGGGCGATCAGGCGCCGGGGGTTCATAGACTTCTCCATCTCTGATTTCGCGTTCCGCAGCATGGATCTGAGGAGGGTCAGCGGCCTGGACCCGGAACTCGACCGCTACGTCGCGCTGTTCGCGACCGACATGGAACAGGCCCTAGGGTTCTTCGGCAAGCGCAAGGTGAAGGACGCGATCCTCCTGTTCTACTCGCACGGCTTCAACGAGGTGATCGCCTACGCCCACAGGATCGTCGCAACGGGGATCTTCTTCGACGAAGCAGAGGTGGAGAAGGCGGCCGAGAGCCGCCTCGTCGACGCCAGAAAGCTGCTGGGTTCGTGATTCACACACCAAGGTCTCGAACTCCGTGACCAGGTCGCGAACCCCGAGAGACGGCCTCTGCGAGCCGGTCAATCATCCCGGACCTACGCCGGGTCGCTGCCTCCGGCCTTCTCGAACGAGGGCGCGCGCTTCGCGGAGAAGGCCGCCAGGCCCTCGCGGCCCTCGGCCGAGTTCGCCGCCTGCGCAAGGAAGCGGCGCTCGAGCTCGAGGTGCGACTCGAGCGGGGTGTCGAAGGCGGCGTTCATCAGCCGCTTGACCAGGGAGGTCGAGCGGATCGCCCGGGCCGCGATGCGGGCCGCCAGGGCGTGCGCCTCGGCAAGGACCCGGTCGTCGGGCACCACCTTCGTCGCGAGGCCGAGTTCGAGGGCGCGGGCGGCCGGGATCCTCTCGTCGAGCCAGGCGATCTCGAGGGCGCGCGAGAGCCCGACCATGCGCGGCAGCGTCCACGAGCCGCCGCCGTCGATCGAGAGGCCGTTCGAGGTGTAGGCCTGCTGCAGGAACGCGGACTCGCCCATCACGCGCAGGTCGCACGCGAGCGCGAGCGAGAAGCCGCCGCCCGCGGCTGGCCCGCCGATCGCCGCGATCACGGGCTTCTCCATGGTCCGGATCTCGACGATGCACTGGTGGAACCAGGCTGCGAGATCGTGGAACGCGTCGCCCGGGCTGGACGGGTTCAGCGCGAGCACGGCGGCCAGGTCGCCGCCCGCGCAGAAGGCGCGGCCAGCCCCGGCGAGCACGACCGCGCGCACGCCGCGGTCGAGCGCGGCCTCTACGAGCCTCTCCCTGAGCGCCTTGACCGTCGGCGCGTCGAAGGCGTTCATCCTGGATGGCCGGTCGAGGGTCACGGTCGCGACGTGCCCTTCCATGGAGATCAGGACCGGATCGGACTGCTGGGACACTTGATCACCTCCTCTTGTGCGCGGGGCCTGCCTTGCCGAGCCGCTCGGCGATGTCCAGAGGCGCGAGGAACCTCCAGACCTTGCCGGACCTCCGCTCGGCGAGCAGGCCCCTGCCCGCGAGATCGTGCAGGTCCGTGCGCGCGGTCTCGTACACGATGCCGTGGCTGTTCATGTGGGACCGCACCGTGTAGACGAACCCCGGGTTCCTCAGGGCGTGCGTGAGCAGCGCCAGTTGCCTGTGGTTCAGGCCCATGGAGGCGTCGAGCGATCCCTCGATCTCCCTGGTCTCGGCGATCTTGCGCTCGAGGTCCGCGTACAGCTCCTCGATGGCCCGGCGCAGCACCTCGAGGTGGAACATCACGAAGTAGGTGACGTCGTTGGCGTCGGTCTCGGTGAACAGGAAGGCCCTGGCGTACCTGGCCGGCGCGGCGTGGATCACCCGCGAGATGGAGAGGTACTCGCAGAGCCAGTAGCCGCTCCTCAGCATGGACCAGTAGAAGAGGGCTCTCGCGCACCTGCCGTTCCCGTCCACGAAGGGGTGGATCCAGGAGAGGGCGAAGTGCGAGACGATCGCCCTGACAACAGGGTGCACGAACCGCTCGGACGCCTCGGCGTTGAAGAAGTCGAACAGGACCGAGAGCCGCTTCTCGAGCCCGGAGGCCCTGGGCGGCACGTGCAGCACCTCGTCGGCTGCGCCCAGCACCAGGATCCGCTCGTTCCTGCGGCGGAGCCTGCCGGAGGCCTGCGGGTCGTCGAGGGTGTCGACGGTGAGCATGCGCTGGAGCTCGAGCAGGATCGGCATGGAGAGCCTCTCGCGCCCGAGCTCCCTGATGTGCTGCATGGTCCTGTAGTTGTTCGAGATCATGATCTCGTCGCGGTTCCTGAGCTTGCGGCCGGTCCGCAGCATCTCCACGGCCACGCGGCGCGTCGTGGCCGCGCCCTCGATCTGGCTGGACCGGATCGCCTCCTCGGCGAGCGATCTCACGATGTAGCGGTCCCGCTCCTGCCTGCTCGTGACCACCTCGGGCATGGCGACCGCGCCCGAGGCGTGCCTGTCCACGAAGTGCACGGTCTCCCATGCCTTGTCCGGCATGCCGAGCATGAAGGGCTTGCCGCTCGAATCCAGGACCGGCAGCTCCTGCAGCAGGCCCGCGCGCCGGCTCTTCAGCGCCGCCCACCACGTGAGGTGGGTGAGCCCGGGCGGCGGGTTGCGGTATCTCACCTCGTCCCAGTGCAGGTACTTGCCCAGGTGGCAGGGGCCGGTGACCGCGCTCATCGCCCGGATCATGCCGTCCGGGTCGTTCTTCCACGAGAGGAGCCAGTCGTCGGGCGCGGGCGCGGTGCGGGGCTTCTTCACGCGTGCTCCTTGTGCAGGCTCATTCGCAGACGATATACCATTTCATGCAGTATTGGTACGTGCACGGGAGGGCGTCAGGGCCGGCCCGCGGCGGCCACCCGGTGCTTGCCCGCGGCCTTGGCAGCGAGCAGGGCCGCGTCCGCGGCCGAGACAAGCGAGGAGGCGTCGGACGCGTCGCGGGGGAAGGAAGCGACCCCGGCCGAGCACCGGGCGGGCGGCAGGCGCAGGCCCAGGTGATCCACGGCGGCCGCCTGGACCGCGGCGCGGATCCGCTCCGCGGCCGCCGAGGCCTCGTGTCCGTCCGTGCCGGGCAGGATCACCGCGAACTCGTCCCCGCCGAACCGGTAGCAGTCCGCGCCCGAGCGGACGTTGGCCGCTATGGCCCTCGACGCGGCGATCAGCATGGCGTCGCCTGCCAGGTGGCCGTGCGTGTCGTTCACGGCCTTGAAGTCGTCGAGGTCGATCATGACGAGGCCGAGCGGGCGGTTGCCGTCGCGGGCCGCGGCCGCCACCGCGCACTCGAGGTCCACCATGAGCGTGCCGTGGTGGCCGAGGCCCGTGAGCGAGTCGATCCGCGCGGCCCTCGAGATCCGCTCCAGGTGGCGCGCGTTCTCTATCGCGCTGCCCGCGTGGTCCGCGAGCATGGCGAAGACGAGGCTGCGCGTCGGATCCAGGGGCTTTCCCGTGAAGCAGTTGTCAGCGTAGAGCACGCCGTGGACCATGGAGCGGCTGCCGAGCGGGGCGGCGACCGCGGTGGGCAGGTGGAGGAGGCCGCCCAGGTCGTCGCCGCCCTCTCCGGCCACCAGGCGGTCCCGGCGCATGGCGAGCGCGATGGGGCTCGAGCCGCCCACGTCCACCTCGAGGCGGCGGACGTCGGCGTCCAGCCGGCCGGGGTCGGCCAGGCGTCCCAGGCCAGCCTGGTAGAGCGCCTCCAGGTCCGGGGCCACGGCCTCGATCGCCCGCCACACGCGGCCCGCCTCCTCGCCGTCCGCGGGCCCCACGGCAGCGGCTCCCCTCAGCACGTCCCGCCGCGCATCGTCCACCAGGAACAGCATGGCCCTGTTCAGGCCCAGGCCCACGCCGGCAGTCACGCCCGTGAGCAGCGCATAGCAGGTCGGCTGCAGCTCGGCGGCCGAGTGCACGAGGCTCGCGATCCCGTGGAGCAGGTGGATCGCGGACCTGAGGGCGGACGCCCGATCCTCTGCGTCATCCCCCCCGGGGAAACCTGTGGGATCCACGTGCACGTGCGCTTACTAATGCATGATCGGCCGGGATGCCAGGGCCCTGTGGCGGGCGACTATGCGCCGTCCTCGTCCTCGGCGTCGCCGCAGGCGTCCTCCGCGTCGCCGTCGCCGTCGCAGCCGTCGTTGCCGTCAGCCACGTCAGCGTCGCCTTCGGCATCGTCGTCCTGGACGTCGCCAGTGGCGTCGCCGTCCATAGAGATGCCGTCGTCGAGGGCGTCGGGGCCCGCGTCGGACGCCGTGTCCGGCGGCATGTCCGCCCAGGTGTCGCTTGCCATGTCGGGCAGCGAGTCGAACGGCATATCGGTGCCAGCGTCGTACCCGGTGTCTGCCAGGGCGTCGGTCGAGGTGTCGTTGTACCCTGGCGGTATTGGCTGCGGCGTGAGGTCGCAGGCCGGCAGCGCGGCCGCAACGACCACGGCAAGGACGGCGGCAAGGAACCGCGGCATCGATGGAGACATTTCCCCTCTTCTCAGCATGGCACGCCGATGCCCGAATATAGCAAACATCCTGCCATTGACGAGGCCCAACTGCTGCTTGACATGCATCATGGCGATATCAAAGGATATTATGCGGCGCGATCGCTGGTTGGGCAATCCGGGCGCAGATGGCTTGCCATGGGGGATCGCCTCTTCTGGCACACCGTGTGCCAGAAGACGCGCGGGCGGCAGGCTGCACGGCCCTCGCCGGACGGCGCTTGTTCAGGAGCCAGATCGGTCCTGGCGCGCCGCTGCCGCGCGGCCAGGATCGTGAATTTGATTGGGCTACAATCGAAAGAGAAGATATATATTATAGGTATTCCAGGGTCCAGCCGGGGAAGGCCCGGGCAAGGTGAGCACATGGAATGCCCCTGGTGTCGGTCACCCGAATTGAAAAGGGGGACAACCCGAAGGAACTTCTCCGCGGAATTGCGTGGGGTGTTTTCGCCGGCGTTTTGGGCCTCGTTTCGCGATTTCAGAGGCTCTAGAGCCCTGTTCCTGGGCCATCGCGGATCGCAAGCCATAAGGCCGGCCAATCGGTGCTTGCCTCGGACCGGCAAATCGGGGCGGGCCTCTGGCGGGCAGAGAGGCGGAGGCCTCGGGCGAGAAGGAGCCTTGCCATCCAGGGCCGGTTGGTATAGCAATCGCGCATGCCGAAGACTAACGGGATCGCAGGGAAGAACAGGGTGGCGTTGATCGTCGCGCTAGCCATGGGCGCGTTTGCAGGGTGCAGGCCGCCCGAGCTCAAGGACGAGGGGGTTGCGGCAGGCGACAAGCAGCAGGCGGCGATCGAGACGGTCACGGCCACGAAGACCGGGGAGAAGATCGTGAACCTTCCGAGTAAGCCAGGGGACGTGCTCGCTCCAGCGGACGTGGCCGCACCGCCCGCAGACGCGGCAAAAACCGCATCCGGCCTTGCGACCAAGGTGCTCGCGCAGGGGACCGGGACCAAACATCCTGCTGCCACGGACGTCGTGAGCGTGCACTACTCGGGATGGACCACGGACGGGAAGATGTTCGACAGTTCGGTCGCCAGGGGAAAGCCGGCGACGTTCCCGCTGAACAAGGTGATCGCGGGCTGGACAGAGGGGCTCCAGCTCATGGTGGTGGGCGAGAAGCGAAGGCTGTGGATCCCCGAGGAGATGGCGTACAAGGGCAAGCCGAACCGGCCGCAGGGCATGCTGGTCTTCGACGTCGAGCTGCTCGAGATACTCGCGCCGCCCGAGACGCCGGCAGACGTGGCCGCTCCGCCCAAGGACGCCGAGAAGACCAAGTCGGGGCTCGCGAGCAAGGTGCTCGCCGCCGGCACCGGAAAGGTGCACCCGGTCGCAACGAGCATGGTGACGGTGCACTACTCGGGATGGACCACGGACGGG
>CAZGVR010000001.1:0-3846 GCA_964528945.1 uncultured Myxococcales bacterium | reverse complement strand
GAACTCGCCTACATGGGCAAGCCCAACTTCACTGCAGGCATGCTGGTCTTCGACGTAGAGTTGGTGGCGATCCAGTGACGTGCCCGGGCCGGCGTGCGCCGGACGCCAGGCTCACTTCTTCTCCACGCTCACGTCCGCCGAGTCCGAGTCGGCCTCCACGTTGACGTCGCCTTCCTTGCCGCCCGCGTCCGTGCCAGCATCGCCCTTCTTGCCGCCCTTGCCGCCCTTCTTGCCGGCCCCGTCCTCCTTCCAGGCCTTGTACTTGGGCGACTCGCCGGGCCCGGAGTAGTCAACCCAGAAGGCGCTCGTCTCGCGGACGTCCAGGTGCACGAAGTAGGAGTTCGGATAGTAGCCCACGCCCACGTTGTCGAAGGTCTTGAGGAACTTCATGAGGGCCACGTTCGACACGCCCTCCACAGTGAAGTCCACGGCGCGTCCGAGGTTGTGCTTGCTCTTCTTGGTGTACTGGGACGGCTTGTACGCGCGGAACCCCGAGTAGATGCTGATGACCGACCCCGGCCAGTGATCCGCGACCAGCTTGAGCAGCCAGCAGAGCCTCGGGTGGATCTTGTGCTTCTTGCCGGTCTCGGTGTCGGACATCAGCTTCTCGAGCTTCGCGTACTCGGTCTTCGACATCTTGCCCTTTCCGTCGAAGAGCGCGAGGGTCTTGGTCTCGCCCGTGTGTATGCGCTGGACCGTGATCTTCGTGGGCATGGCGAGCGTCTTGCCCTGCGTGGCCTTGACCGCCACGACCTCCTTGGCGCCCGGGATCAGGATGGCCTTGCCCTGCTTGATCGAGTCCGCGCTCTGAAGGGAGTTGGCCGTCAGGATGGCCGAGACCTTCACCCCGTAGGCCGAGGCTATGATCGCGAGGGTCTGGCCCGGCTGGACCGTGTGCATGACCCCGGCCTTCACGACCTTGCCGCTCTTCACGGTGAAGCCGCCCGTGGACCCGTTCTCGTCGGGCTTGGCCTTGACCGCGACCACGGCAGTGGCGCCGGGCACCAGGACCTTCTGTCCAGGCTTGACCGAGTCAGGGTCGCCCAGGCCCGTGGCCTTCGCGATCTTGGCCGCGGACACGCCGTAGGCCTCGCCGATGATGGCGAGGGTCTGGCCGTTCTGCACCGTGTGCTTGATCCCGGCCTTGGTGATCTTGCCGCTCTTCACCATCACCCAGCCGGCGCTCGGGCCCTCGGCGTCCTTGCCCTTTGCCTTGCCGCCTCCCTTGCCCGAGTCCTTGCCCGAGTCCTTGCCGGTGTCCTTGCCGGTGTCCTTGTCCGCCGAGCCGGAATCGAGGCCCATGACCTCGTCGACCTTGTCGGCCGGGACCAGGGTCTTGATGGCGAGGACCTTGGTCGCGCCCGGCACCAGGACCTTCTGCCCTGCCATGATGTTCGAGGAGTCGATCCCGGGGTTGGCCTTCTCGAGCGTGGCGATCGAGACGCCGTACGTCTCGGCGATGTCCTGCAGCCGCTGGCCAATCTGCACGGTGACGAGCACCCCGTCGTCCGTTACCTTGCCGACCCTCAGCCAGATCAGGACCTTGTCGCTGCCCTTGCCCTTGCCCTTGCCCTTGCCCTTGCCAGCGTCTTCCTTGCCCTTTACTTTCGCGCCCTTGGCCGTTGCGGCAGGCTTGTCAGCGGCTGCTGCCGAGGTTACGCCCGCCGCCGGGATCCCGAGGCCGGCGACCAGGAGAGCGGCCGCCAGTGCAGGCATGACCGGGCGCGGCCTTCTTGCGGGTGCGGACGCCAGCATGTACCAGGGGAACGTAGATCGCCGGGGCCGACCGTGCAACTTTTTTGTCCTCGTGAGGGCCGTGTGAGATAATTCAATGCGTGACGTGATGTTCTTTTCGCATAATTAGGCAGAATTTCATGGGCCGGCCACTGGCCCTGGAAGCGTGCAGATGACCGGAATCGACGACAAGAAGAAGGACGTGCCCGAGGAGGCAGCTCTTCCGGAGGCGCTGCCGGAGCCGGATCCCAACCAGACCGTGCTGAAGGGGTTCGAGCACCTCCTGGTGAACAAGCGGACCCGGTTCCCCAACAAGGTGAGAGACTTGAGGATGGAGCGCATGATGAGCAAGGCCGAGCTCGCGCGCCAGTCCGGGCTCTCGCCCCTCACGATAAGCCGGGTCGAGGAGGGGTACGAATGCCGGCTCGACACCAAGCGGAAGATCCTCGAGGCCCTCGGCCTGTCCCTCAAGGATCGCGACAAGGTCTTTCTCGAGGAGGAGAAGTGAGTCGATGGCTGGCGGCAGCAACCTGGTAGGACTCGACATAGGGAGCACCTACATCAAGGTGGCCCAGGTGAAGGAGGGTCGATCCAAGGCCAAGCTCGTCGGCTTCGGCCTGAAGCCCCTCCCGCCCGAGACGATCGTCGACCGGCAGATCATGAACTCCAAGGACGTCGCAAAGGCGATCCGGGAGCTCTGGGCCGAGAAGAAGATCAAGCAGAAGGAGGTCGCCATAAGCATCTCGGGCCACTCGGTCATCATAAAGAAGATCGAGATGCCGCTCATGAGGGGCGAGGAGCTCGAGGAGCAGGCCCGCTGGGAGGCCGAGCAGTACATCCCCTACAACATCAACGACGTCGAGCTGGACTACCAGGTCCTCCAGAGGCGGCCGGCGGAGTCCCAGATGGACCTCCTGCTGGTCGCCGCCAAGAAGGAGGAGATCAACGAGTACCTGGACGTGGTGAGCCAGGCCGGGCTCAAGGCCGTCATCATGGACATCGACGCCTTCGCCATGCAGAACGCCTGGGAGCTCAACTACGGCAACGACGTGAAGGGCACCGTGGCCCTGGTCGACATCGGAGCCAGCCTGACCAGGCTGAACATCGTGCGCGACGGCATCACGATGTTCATCCGCGACATCGGCAACGGAGGCAAGGCCTTGACGACCGAGATCCAGAAGGAGCTCGGCATCACGTTCGAGGAGGCGGAGAGCTACAAGGTGGGCACGAGCCACCCGGCGAGCGCGGACGTCGTTCCCATCGAGGTCAACGACCTGCTCGAGCGCTCCTCGGATGCCCTCGCCGCCGAGATCCAGCGATCCATCGACTTCTACCTCGCCACGGTCGAGGGCCAGACCCTGCAGGGGATCTTCCTCGCTGGCGGGGCGGCGGCCAGCCACTACATCAGGAACGCCATCTCGCGGAGGATCGGCGTGCCCGTCAACGTGATCGACGTGTTCAGGCGGGTGCAGATCGACACCTCCAAGTTCGACGAGGCCAAGCTCAAGGCGTTCGGCCCCCAGGCCGCCATCGCGATCGGGCTCGGCCTCAGGCAGAAGAAGGAGAGGAAGGAATCATGATCCGGATCAACCTTCTTCCGCACAAGACGGTCAAGCGCCGCTCGAGGGGAGAGCTCGAGATCCTGGTGCTCCTGCTCGTCCTCCTGATCGAGGGCGTCGGCATCTACCTGATGTGGAGCTCCATCTCCGGGAAGGTGGAGGACCAGAAGAGGGAGAACGACATCAAGCGCTCGAAGATCGCCTCCAGCTGGCCCTGGGGGATGCGGACGTCGATCTCGCACAGGTTGTGCTCGCGCGCGCCCGACACCTCCACCGCGGGCGCGGCCGGCGGCGCCGCGCGACCGGACGTGGGCGCGCTCCAGACACGCGGACGTCGGGCGTGCCCGAGCGCCCGGCCGGTCGCGGTATCCGCCTCGGCGAGCGCCACGGGCGTGGCCGCCGCGACGATCTCTCCGCCGTTCGCGCCGGCCCCAGGGCCCAGCTCGATCACCCAGTCCGCGGCGCGGAGCACCGCCGGATCGTGGTCCACCACCACCACCGAGGCGCCGTCGTCGACCAGGCGGTGCAGCGCCCGCGCGACCAGCACCACCTC